>DOEX01000209.1:2701-7457 GCA_003532515.1 Anaerolineaceae bacterium
GGTCACTGCGAGACCTTTTGCCAGCGGGCTTTGAGGGATATTGTGAATTGGTTTGGCAAAAGGTCGTGGCAGTCTGCAGTTTTGCCTTGGTGTTGAGTGATCGAGGGTGATTGTTTTCTTAATTGATCAAGTTCAAAGGGCAGATTGCCACACTCCCTGGTTGAGATTCCCGTCAGGTTGAACCTCGCAACCTTACCTACGCAAATGGGAAAAATGGCACAAAAAAAGATCATATTCGCCGTTATAGAGATTCAAAACGACTAATTCATCCAATTTAAAACCTCCCCCACCCTATCTCAAGTGGGAGTTCGTGCCAATTGGTTGTTTTTCTTGACATTGGTTAATAAACTTGTTATACTATTGTTAATATTACTAACGCGCGTTAATCGTCACGAGGCACGATGAACAAGAGGATCACAAGTCAGGATGTTGCAAACCTGGCTGGGGTTTCACGAACCACGGTCTCGTTTGTGCTGAATAACGAAGAACGCTTTGCCATCCGCCCTGAAACTGCTGAAAAAGTACGCGCCGCCGCCAAACAACTTGGCTACTATCCCAACGCTTCTGCCCGCGCTCTCGCCTCCAATCAAACCAAGAACATTGGTCTGATTATCAGCCGTGCCCCCCAATATATTGCCACTGACCCCTTTTTGCCCCAGATCTTAGGCGGGCTCTTAGATATTCTCAAGGAAAATTCGCTGGGCTTACTATTAGAATGGGTTGAGCCCGGTCAACAATTGGAATCTTATCTCGAACTCACCCGTGCCCACCATATTGACGGCATGATTCTGATGACCCCCCGCCTGGACGATCCGGGTTTGAAAACTTTGGAAGAAACTGACATACCGGTGGTGGTAATGGGCTACATTCCGGGTTCCACACTGCATTCGGTGGATGTGGACAACCTTTCGGCGGCCGAAACCGCTGTATGTCATTTAATTGAACTGGGACATACCAAAATTGCCTGCATCACCAACGCCGCCCTGCCCTACACCTCTGCCAGCCAAAGGCTGGATGGCTACAAAATAGCCCTACAGAAGGCTGGAATTACTTATAACCCGCAACTGGTGCGCGAAGCTGACTTTGACGCGCAGAGCGGCTATACGCAGATGCGATCGCTGCTTGAGTCCAACCTGGATTTCAGCGCAGTTTTTGTAGCCAGTGATAATGTAGCACTGGGTGCCTATTCTGCCCTGAGTGAAGCCGGATTATCAATTCCCGACGATATTTCAGTCGTTGGCTTTGACGACATCCCCCTGGCATCTTTTATCCAACCGGCACTTACCACCATCAGTATGCCTGGTCATGAGATTGCAGTGCAGTCGTATCAACTGCTGATGCAGTTAATGAGACGTGATTTTCCACTGGAAAGAGCAGTCTCATTGCCAACCGACTTGATTGTCCGCCAATCAACGCGTTCTTTAATAGGTTAATAAAGGCAAATTTTCTGCCTTTTAAAACAAAGTTTCAAAACAAATGTTTCTTTTGTACTGAAAGGAGTAAAAGATGAAACAAAAACGTACCTTATGGACCTTGCTCGCAATATTGCTAGTAGCGTCCCTCGCCCTCGCCGCTTGCGGAACCCCCGCAGAGACAACCGAAGCCCCGGTTGTTGAAGAACCAGCGGTAGTCGGCGATATCGATTGTACCGGTGTAAAAGCCGGAGACACCCTGTCTATGCTCTACCAATGGTCTGGTGAAGAGGAAGCAAAACTGACTGCAATTTTAGCACCCTGGTCAGAAGCTTGCGGCGTCACCGTGACCCCCGAGTCCTCCCGTGACCAGGCTTTACTGGACACCCGTGTTCAGGCTGGCACACCGCCCGATGTTACTTTTTGGAATGTCACTCAGCTGAGCCAATATAAGGACAAACTGGTGGACATGACCACGCTCGGTGCCAATGCTGCCAATTACGCCGGTTATTGGGGCGAAATTGGTACTGTTGACGGGCGTTGGCTCGGTCTGCCTGTTAAGGCAGATGTCAAAACCCTGATCTGGTACAGCCCGGCAAATTTTGAAGCGGCTGGCTATACTGTCCCCACCACCTGGGAAGAGCTTGATGCACTTGTTGAAAAAATGGCTGCCGATGGTAATGTGGCATGGTCAATGGGTATGGAATCTGGTGACGCCACTGGTTGGACGGGCACAGATTTTATTCAAGACATTCTCTTGGTCACGCAAGGTCCTGACTATGTTTCCAAGATTATTTCTGGCGAGATCCCTTACAATGACGCAGGTGTGAAGGAAGCCTATCAAATCTATGGAAAATGGGCAATGGACCCCAAATATACTGTTGCTGGTGCTGAGGGAACGCTTTCCACTGGTTTCAACGATGCCATCCTGAAAGTCTTTTCAGACACCCCCGAAGCTTATATGGTGAAACAATCTGGTTTCGCCAGCGGTACGCTGCTTGGTACCTACCCCGATAAGGTCTACGGAGTAGATTACGACTTCTTTGGCGTGCCTGGTGCTCAGGGTCTGCAGGGCGGTTCTGACTGGTTGATGGTCTTCAATGACACCCCAGCTGTACGTTCTTTGATCAAATACCTGTCGTCCGACAAGGGAGGTCAAACGTGGGCTGAGGTTGGTTTTGACCTGACTCCTAACGCGGCTGGCAACGCCTCTTATGCTTCAGCAGAAGCGATCAAAAAAGCCGAACTTCTCTCTGGTGCTACTGGCTTCACCCCTGATATTGGTGACTCCATTCCTGGTGGTTTTGGAAGTGCTGAGTTCAGCGGAATCACCGACTTTGTCAATGGTGGAGATTTAGACGAAATACTGAATACCATAGCGGCTGCACAAGCCGACGCAATGGCTCAATAGTTCAAACTGAAAATGGAGGTGCCAGAGCTTGGCACCTCCTCTCAATTTTATGAAGGGAGGTAGCATGGCAAGAGCAACCACCGTATCCGTCATGAAACAGGGAAAAGCTGTTCCCTGGCTGTATTTGCTTCCTGCATTAATAGTGATGACAATATTTATCCTCTATCCAATGTTCAATACCGTTGGACTGAGTTTTGGTAATGCAGATGGAAGCGCTTCTGCTGAAACCACTTGTCGAGAGGGTCAACCTTGCTGGGGAGTATTTGAAAACTATCGTTACGCATTGACCAACGAATTAAACTTGTCCAACGCTCAAACGACCTGGGAAAGCTTTTGGATTTCTTCCTACGGTAATATGGTCAAGTGGCTGCTGGTGATGGTAACAGGTACTGTTGGGATCGGATTGATCTTTGCAGTTTTGGTGGATCGCATCAAACAAGAAGCGTTAGCCAAGGCGATTATTTTCATGCCTATGGCAATTTCTTTTGTTGGGGCAGGCGTGATCTGGAAGTTTGTCTACAACTATGGCACATCCCAGGTTCAGACTGGCATTCTGAACGCTATTCTGACCGGGTTGGGCTTTGAACCAGTCTCCTGGCTTTCCAAAATTCCCCTGAACACATTTATGTTGATCATTGTAGGTATTTGGATGTGGACTGGTTTCTGTATGACTCTGCTTTCTTCAGCCATTAAATCGATCCCCGAAGAAATAATCGAAGCCTCCAGGATTGACGGTGCAACCAACTTTGAGATTTTCTCCAAAATTCAGGTCCCAATCATCGCACCCACTATTGTGGTTGTTATTACAACTATGGTAATCAATGTCTTCAAACTGTTTGACATCGTCTATGTGATGACTGGTGGAAACTTTGGCACCAATGTTATTGCAACACGGATGTACACAGAAATGTATACCAACGCCCAATATGGACGCGGTACAGCAATCGCGGTGATCCTGATTCTGTTCATTGTTCCTTTCATCGTGATGAACATCCGCCGCTTTACTAAACAGGAGGCGATGCGATGACCACTGCAACGATTACAAAACCTTTATCCAGAGCGAAAAAGAATCGCACACCGAGTAATGTTGGCACAATGATTGGGATTGTACTTATTCTGATCCTCTGGCTTATTCCAACCGTCGGTCTTTTGGTTACCTCGTTTAGACCGGTCGCACTGATCAACACTACTGGTTGGTGGACCGCGCTGGATGTCAATAATGGTCCGGAAAGCGCACAGCACCCAGATCCAGAAGCTAACTATTTTGAAAAATTAGGCACGCGCGTTACGATCAACAACTATGTAGATGCACTAACCGGTTATCGCGGCACCAGTACTTACCTGGATGCCTGTTCCAGCGGGACCAAACCGTTAGGTATGAATTGTAACCTTTCTGATCTGCTGAACCCGCGCGGTATGGGACGGGCTTTTGTGAACAGCGTCATTGTCACGCTGCCCTCAACGATTTTGCCGATCATTATCGCCCTGTTTGCTGCCTATGCCTTCTCCTGGATGGATTTCAAAGGACGTTACGCGATCTTCGCCATTTTGGTGGGTTTACAGGTCGTGCCGATCCAGATGACCCTTGTTTCCGTCCTGCGTATGTTTGCGGGGATGGGGATCAACGGCACTTTTCCGGCAGTCTGGCTATTTCACACCGGTTTTGGGCTGCCGTATGCCATCTACATGCTGCGAAATTCGATGAGTACCTTGCCAAAGGACCTGTTCGAGTCAGCATACTTGGACGGAGCTAATCACTGGCAAGTATTTACAAAGATTGTCTTGCCGTTGACCATGCCTGCCATTGCTTCGCTGGCAATATTCCAGTTCCTGTGGGTTTGGAACGACCTGTTGGTGTCTTTGGTGTTCCTTGGCGGCAGCAAACCGGTTATGACTTACCAGATCAGTAATATGGTTTCATCGTTAGGCGCTG
>DOEX01000134.1:0-1135 GCA_003532515.1 Anaerolineaceae bacterium
TGATCAGGACAAGATTTCCTTTAATCGGATGAATCTGGGGAGAGATCAGCTTGGAAACCTGGTTGCAGTGCATGCAATAGGCTTCGTCTTCACTTAACTTACTTAATGTCTTTGGTTTGCGCTGCCCATCCACCCAGCCGGCAAAACTTTCGCCATTAATCCAGATCCGATTGCGATTATCCCGTTGGTGCGGGACACCTGTTTGAAGCCAGTCGCGCAGTGTGCTTTCCGCGATATCCAGCTCTTCGCAAATTTCACGCGGGGTATACAGCATCGGTAATAAACCGGGGGCTTTTACGATTACGGTGTGAGGCAGCTTGGTTCTATGACTTTTTTCTTCCATCCAACGATACTCCTAATCCAATCAAGGTATTAATGGGTTATCCGTGGTCGAGCAAACAATCAGACGCCAAACCATTGACAGCATTTCCAACAGTCTGGTTGATCCGAACTATATCTTCCGGTATCGCGTCTGGATTTTGATACTCCCCCAAACCAGCGCGAATTTTGCTGAGCGAGTTGGTCAACTGACTTGCCAATTTGTTGGCGCGTTTTGCTTCTCGTCGGACAGCGGTCCAGTTGTTGTTTAACGGGAAAGCCATTTCATATGATTCATCATCAACGGGCGCGGCGAATTCATCCTCATAGGCAGCGACTTGTATTGCCATACACCTAGCTTCAAAACGGTTCAAGCAGCGGTGTATCGAATCTAATTGATCTGTAATTTCACAGGCAGCCAATTGCTCGTCAGTTAATCCAGAAAGCTGAGATACGAACCCAGACAAACGTACAAGATCTTCTTGAATAGTCTCAAGCCGTGTCGAAAGACTGGTGTGNNAGTTCATGGGTGCTCCCTTACGTTTTGAGTTACGAGTAGGATAACACCTGGCAGTGTTCGGCTCAATCTACCAATTTCGGTAGGATTTAATCCAAAAAACTACCGATATCGGTATATAGATTTTTTTACTTATTCCTTGCACAATAGAATAATCTGTCCTATAATTACACAGAACGTATGTTCTAAAATATACAAACCAAAATTCTACCGTTACCTGACTTGCGCATAAATACTTAGAATGGCCACCACAATCACGATCTTTCTCACACCTGGTCCTCTCCGGATTAATGCGCATTA
>DOEX01000134.1:1235-8851 GCA_003532515.1 Anaerolineaceae bacterium
GCATTAATGGACTGATTATCCTTGCTGAACAATCGCGCGTTTGTAGACGACCTAAACCCAAACTTACCCAAAAACAATGTCAGGTGCTGCAATGCCTGGCGAATTCCCTCACCCCAGAGCAAACTGCGATGAAAATGGGTCTATCAGAAGAATCTATTCGGCTTTATCTTAAAATCCTCAAGAAAAAATTCAAAACAGAAAGCCGGGATCAATTAATGGCAATGGCTGGCTATCTTGGGTTGTGCAATCCCTATCAAAACGAGCCGCCTGAAGCAAGTTAAGCAATCATGGTCGCGAAAAATGTCTGGCATCACATCGGAGATTCGTTGCCAGAAAACGAAAAGTATTATATTATTAGTGACGAACATATTTTTCGTTATTTACTACATTGCGACCGGTAAAACTCACAAGTTATGTCCAAATTTCCAAACTGGTTTAAGCGAGCATATAAACAATGGAGCCGATCCCAACCAGGTGAGGAAGACTTCTTGGCATTCTGTGACTTGCTAGGTTATTCACCGGCAATTGTGTTGAACTGGCTTCAAGGCGATTCTTTACCTCAGGGTGCAGAGATATTGAGCATTGCTGGCCTATTTGGTACGAAGGTATATTCATTATTAGGTCAGCCAGAACCTGATCCAGAGCTAGTGAAGATCTACAATTCCTTCTCTCATCTCACTGGAGAGTATAGGGTGAAGTTGGCGCATGCACTTTGGGAAGCTCAGACAGAAATGAGTCAAAAAGGCGTAACTGTTCGTTCAGAGGAATCTAAATCGATCCTGTCCCAGGTCTTTAAGAAATGGGGATTTGAAACGCCGAACAACAATTAGCACTTAAACGCGAATTCCTAGAAGGTGAAACTTAACAACTAAACACATTCATACAGGATGTGTTTTTTTGTTACCGAAATTTGAATAGCAACTATCAATAATGAGTATATAATTACTATTGTACTTATTCTCACTTTTAAAAAGAAGGTAATATGACTAACGACCTTCCCTTAGTTATGACGATAGAGGAAGCTTCAAAGTACCTTCGCATACCGCTCTCCTCCCTTTATAAACTTGCACAAGACGGAAAAATTCCATGTCAAAAAGTTGGGCGACATTGGCGATTTAGAAAAGAAACCATAGATCGCTGGTTGGATGAAAGATCCGTTATCAGCAACAAATCAAACCCTTATCAATCCAAAGAAACAAAAGAATGACATTATGAAGAGACACAATCGACAAACAATTTCGATGGAGAAAAAACCCAACAGGGGGACACCATGAATGTATTTGACCTTCGCAGCTCACTGATTCAAGATTACTCGTCTTACATTTCCAGTTTTATTCGAATACGCGATCCAAAAATTAAAGACTATGTTGACCAGAGCATAGATCAGGGTTTGTTGTGGCCGGATCCTTTAATTCAACTAAATCCCACCTTTGAACCTGGGAAATGGATCGATGACCTGAGCAATGAAGGTGTCCTCCATAAAGAATGCAAACGGATATTCCGTCGCAAACAAGCTCCCGATGATTTCGGTCAACCGCTAAGGTTGCACAAGCATCAGGAAGATGCCATCAGAACAGCCCGAGAAGGTCATAACTATATTCTTACGACAGGAACTGGATCTGGAAAAAGTCTTGCCTATATCATCCCAATTGTCGATTACGTACTACGTAATGGGAGTGGCAAAGGAGTCCAGGCAATCATTGTTTATCCGATGAATGCACTGGCGAACAGCCAAAAGGGTGAATTGGAGAAATTTCTTAAATTCGGTTATCCAGATGGAAAGGGTCCAGTCACCTTTGAACGGTATACCGGGCAGGAAAACGACCAGGAAAAAAACCGCATCATGTCGAATCCACCGGATATCTTGCTGACCAACTATATTATGTTGGAATTGATCTTGACTCGCCCTGAAGAGCGAAAGACTCTGGTTAATGCAGCTCAAGGATTAAGATTCCTAGTCCTTGATGAACTACATACATACCGAGGCCGACAAGGCGCGGACGTCTCTATGCTCGTGCGGCGCGTTCGAGAAGCCTTACACGCCAATCACTTGCAGTGCATTGGAACCTCAGCAACTTTGGCAGGTGCAGGAAGTCTGGAACAACAACGAGTGGAAGTTGCTGAAGTGACATCTGTTTTATTTGGGGATATTGTTCTTCCTGGAAGTGTCATCGGAGAAACCCTGCGTCGGGCGACCGAAGAGAGCCCTTTTAGTGATCAGGTTTTTATTGCCAAACTCAAAGCGAGCATACAAAACCTTGATTTGCCTAACACGTATGACCAGTTCATTCATCACCCGCTGGCAAGCTGGGTTGAAAGCAGACTAGGCTTAACTACAGATAAAGAAAGCGGTCGCTTGGTACGTGCACTCCCCAAGAGCTTGACTGGGAATGACGGCGCTGGACGTGAGCTAAGCCAGCTAATTGGATTACCAGAAGAGATCTGCGTTCAGGCTCTCCAAGCAATTTTGTTGAAGGGATATTCAATTGCCAATCCGGAGACGAATTTTCCGGCTTTTGCTTTCCGGTTACACCAATTTATCAGCCGCGGTGACACAGTTTATGCCTCAGTGGAAGCGGAAGAGGATCGCCATATCACCGTATATGGACAAAAATTCGTTCCTGGGGATCGTGATAAGTTACTGCTCCCACTTGCTTTTTGCCGTGAGTGCGGCCAGGAGTATTACGTTGTTCGACGTACTAAGGATCATGAAAGCGGATCCGAGCTCTTTCTACCACGTGAGCTCAACGAAAACAGAGATTCTGATGGTGGTGAGCCAGGATTCCTTTATCTAAACCAGGATAATCCCTGGCCGGAAGATAATTATGATGCTATTGACCGCCTTCCAGATGATTGGCTTGAAGAAAGTAATGGCGAATTGGCTATCAAGAAAAGCCAACGTAAAAATCTACCCGAGGTAGTCAGGATCAGTCCGGATGGGAAAAAAGGAGAAACTGGGCAGCGAGTGGCATATTTGAAAGCACCCTTCCGTTTCTGCCTTCATTGCGGAGTGTCCTATGGAGCTCGCCAATCCTCTGATTTTGCAAAACTTACCGAGCTCAGTTCGGGCGGTCGCTCCACGGATACAACTATTCTCAGTATGTCCTTAATACGTCGCTTGAGAAATGACCAGGATTTATTACCAAAGGCTAGAAAACTCCTCAGTTTTACCGATAACCGTCAGGACGCTTCGCTCCAAGCCGGTCACTTTAATGATTTTGTGGAAATTGCGTTGCTACGCTCAGCCTTGTATCGAGCGGTGAAAGCGAATGAACAAACAGGAATTTCTCACGATGTCTTGACGATGAGAGTTTTCCAATCCCTGGACTTGCCAGTCGAGTACTATGCCAGCGACCCTGAAGTTCGCTTTGCTCAGAAGGCTGAAACTGATCGCGCTTTACGAGAAGTTTTAGGCTACCGAATTTACCGTGACCTCAAACGCGGATGGCGCATAACATCGCCAAATCTTGAGCAATCAGGGTTGCTCAAGATTGAATATGCTTCGTTGGAAGAATTATGCTCTGCAGAGGACGTTTGGCAAGGTAAGCATGAAGTGCTTACTTCAGCAACCCCGGAAACCAGAGAGCGAATCGCAAGGGTTTTATTGGATTACATGCGTCGTGAACTGGCAATTAAGGTTACTTATCTCGATCAGGGTGCACAAGAAAGTTTGCGGCAGCTAAGCAGTCAACGCTTGATTGCTCCCTGGGCAATGGATGAAAATGAGATACTCGAGCATTCTTCTATTTTATTCCCCCGACGAAAGCTGGGCGATCAAGATGAATATGGCGGCAATCTTTACCTCTCACCCAGGGGTGGATACGGACAATTCTTACGTAGGAACACGACCTTCCCAGATTTTCACGATCACATTTCTTTAGATGACACCGAGGAAATCATCGATCAAATCCTTAACAGCCTACGGATCGCCGGCCTAGTTGAAAAAGTTGTCGATGAAAAGAATGACGTCGGCCACAAACCAGGTTACCAGTTGCTCGCTTCGGGGATGATCTGGAAAGTTGGGGATGGTAAACTCGCTTTTCACGACCCGATCCGTGTTCCACGTATGCCTGAAGGTGGGGGCAAGACGAATGAGTTCTTTGTGAATTTCTACCAAACGGTGGAAAAACAAGTCTTGGGCATTGAAGCGCGAGAACATACTGCTCAAGTTCCCTCAGCTCAACGTGAAGAGCGTGAAGCAAGATTCCGCACTGGGGAGTTACCGATTCTTTACTGTTCGCCCACGATGGAATTGGGGGTGGATATCTCCGAACTTAATGCAGTTAATATGCGTAATGTGCCACCCACTCCTGCTAATTATGCTCAACGCAGTGGGCGCGCTGGTAGAAGCGGACAGCCGGCGATGGTATTTACCTATTGCACCATCGGCAGTCCACACGACCAGTATTATTTCAAACGCCCTGGTTTGATGGTCTCTGGAGCAGTTACCCCACCCAGGATCGACATGACGAATGAAGATCTGGTACGCAGCCATGTCCAGGCAATTTGGCTGGCTGAATCCGGGTTAAGCTTGGGCGCTTCTTTGAAAGATTTGCTTGATCTTTCCGACTCTTCCAAGTTATCTTGCCTTGCTTTCGTTCAGGATGCACTAAATTCACAAGGAAACCGTACCAAAGCGAAGCAGAAAGCTCAGGCAGCCCTTAGCGATATCGAATCAGAATTAGCTCAAACCGATTGGTGGAATGAGAGTTGGTTGGACAGTGTGCTTTCACAAATTGACCTTCAATTCAACCAGGCTTGTGAACGATGGCGAAATCTTTATCGAGCTGCAATGAACCAACTAGAAGTGCAGCACAAGATTATCAAGGATGCCAGCCGATCTATTCAGGATAAACGCCAGGCTGAACGATTATATCAAGAGGCTAAAAGCCAATTGGAATTGTTGACTGAGGCGGAAAATATTGTCCAATCTGACTTTTATTCGTATCGCTATTTTGCCAGCGAAGGTTTCTTGCCGGGTTACAGTTTCCCGCGCCTTCCACTTTCAGCATATATTCCTGCCCGGCGCATCCGAAGTCAGGATGATGAATTCTTGTCACGGCCTCGTTTCCTGGCTATCTCCGAGTTCGGCCCACGGTCAATTATTTATCATGAGGGATCCCGCTATGTTATCAACAAGGTTAACCTGCCAGTTTCAGACACAGGCGAAGGATTTGCCATTATGCGCGCCAAACAGTGTCCGATCTGCGGATACTTGCACCCAATTACAAACGGTGACGGGCTAGATCGTTGCGAGCGCTGTGGATCCTTGCTGGAAGCTCCAATGAACAATCTTTTCCGTCTGCAGAATGTATCCACCAAGCGAAGGGACCGCATCTCTTCGGATGAAGAAGAACGTTTGCGTCAAGGCTACGAACTACGCACGGCCATTCGCTTTGCGGATCATGGCGGTGTAATCTCCGCCCGTAATGCGGAAATTCATTACCAGGGCAAATTGATTGGAAAATTGACTTATGGTAATTCAGCTACGCTGTGGCGTATCAATTTGGGTTGGCGAAGGCGCGCAAATCCGCAGCAATATGGATTTATTCTCGACACCGAGCGAGGCTACTGGGCGCGCAAAGAAGATGATCAGACAGCACTCGAAGCTGATGATCCCATGTCTCCCCGCACAATGCGTGTTGTTCCTTTCGTCGAGGATCACAAGAACTGCTTACTTTTCGAGCCGAATGCAGGATTAGAGCTTGGACAAATGGCATCCTTGCAAGCCGCGTTGAAGAATGCAATTCAGGTGGAATACCAGCTTGAAGACAGCGAACTCGCTGCGGAACCCTTGCCGAGCGGTGATGAACGACACTCTATTCTATTTTACGAATCTGCCGAAGGGGGTGCTGGAGTTTTACGGCGTCTAGTCGATGATCCGGGTGCATTTGCCAGAGTAGCTGCCCAGGCATTACAGGTCTGCCATTTTGATCCGCAGACCGGTGAGGATTTACGACATGCGCCCAATGCAAAAGAGGATTGTGAAGCTGCCTGTTATGACTGCCTAATGAGTTATTACAATCAAATGGATCATCGGCATTTAGACCGACAGACAATCAAAGAATATCTACTGCAATGCAGTCAAAGCACCTCAACATCCTCCCCTCAGACCGTCTCAAGGGCCGAACACCACCAACACCTGTTGAATCTTTGTCAATCGGATCTTGAGAGAGAATGGTTAACTTTCATTGAGAAAGGCAACTTCCGATTGCCAAGCCATGCACAATTTCTGTTGGAGACCTGTCATACACGTCCTGATTTCTTCTATGAACAGGAACACGCTGCGATCTATGTTGATGGTCCCCATCACCAATATCCCGAAAGGCAACAACGTGACCAGACTCAGAAGGATTGTATGGAAGATACCGGGTACACAGTCATTCGCTTCGATTTATTGGAATCCTGGGACAAGGTTATTGAGAAGTATCCCTCAGTTTTTGGATTATTGGGGAGTTAATAGTTAGGAGAAGACCATGGGCAATCTATATAGCGAATTAAAAAAGAAGAATGGAAACACTTGTTATACCCTTTCTCAAAATAAGCCAGCCAAGATGAATGTCGATGATTGGAAAGTGACGATAACTTATCCGACTGGTCGATCTTTAGAATTACCTCGTTCAATGGTCTCCGATGCTATCCATAAACTTCAAGTTAAAGGTGTTCTGACAGTAGAAGAAGTCCACGAAGACATCACCGATCGTCATGGACCTCAAACAGATCGGTTATTGGCTGTCCTCCGAGAATTGCCAGGAGTGACTTTTACATCATCACCAAGAGCTTTATACCTGAAAAAGTGACCCAAATATGACATATACCGTAGGTTCCCTCGTCAAAGCTCGCGGCCGTGAATGGGTCGTCCTCCCAGACTCCACTGATGATCTTTTGGTCTTACGACCATTGGGTGGTTCGGATGATGAAATTGCCGGCATTTATATCCCATTGGAGCCAGTAACCCCTGCTACCTTTGATCTTCCCGACCCATCACAAGTTGGGGATTATCGTTCAGCTCGTTTGTTGCGCGATGCTGTCAGGCTTGGTTTTCGTTCCAGCGCTGGTCCGTTTCGCTCATTTGCTCGGGTCGGCTTTGAGCCTCGTCCCTATCAGCTTGTTCCGCTGCTGATGGCACTCAAATTAGATCCAATCCGGTTGTTGGTGGCAGATGACGTCGGTATTGGCAAAACAATTGAAGCTGGTTTAATTGCGCGTGAACTGCTGGACCGCGGTGAAATTGAACGCCTGGCAGTCCTCTGCCCACCACCCCTAGCCGAGCAATGGCAGTCTGAACTTCGAGATAAGTTTCATATCGAGGCTGAATTGGTTCTACCATCCACTGCGGCACGGTTGGAACGAAACCTAAGCCTGGGGGAATCACTTTTTGAACGCCATCCCTTCGTAATCGTCTCGATGGACTATATTAAATCCGATCGTCGACGAGAGGAATTCAAGCGTGCCTGCCCTGAATTTGTTATTGTCGATGAAGCCCACACCTGTGCCTACGGTGCAGAAAGAGGCGGCCATCATCAACGATTTGAAATGGTCAGAGGTCTGGCTCAAAATCCTAACCGGCACATAGTTCTGGTGACTGCCACGCCTCACAGTGGAAAGGAAGAAGC
>DOEX01000135.1:0-7148 GCA_003532515.1 Anaerolineaceae bacterium
GCGCAGGGCGACCTGACCGTCTTCCATCTCACGATCCCCAATCACCAGCATATAAGGATACTTTTCCTTCTGGGCATTGCGGATCTTGGCATTCATGCGGTCCGAACTGTCATCCACGCTCACGCGTAAACCGGCTCGCTTCAACTTGGCGGATACTTCATGCGCGTAGTCGTTGTGGCGATCTGCGATCGGGATCAGCATGACCTGCTTGGGTGACAACCAGGCTGGGAAAGCGCCACCATAATGCTCAATCAACACACCAAAGAAACGTTCCATCGAGCCCAACAGGGCGCGGTGCACCATGTAGGGGCGGTGTTCCTTGCCGTCTTCGCCGATATAAGTCAGGTCAAAGCGTTCGGGCTCGTTGAAGTCGAACTGGATGGTCGAGAGTTGCCATTCTCTGCCCAATGCGTCGCGTACTTTCAGGTCGATCTTGGGTCCATAGAATGCGCCGCCGCCTTCATCAATGTCATAGGGCACGCCCATCCGTTTGAGAGTATCTTCCAGGGCGGCTTCGGCATCGTGCCAAACCTTTTCGTCGCCAACGCTCTTCTCGGGCATTGTGCTCAGATAAGCCTGGAAATCACTGAAACCAAAAGCGCGCAGCATATTAATACTGAAATTGAGCGTGAAGTCAACTTCTTCCGCCATTTGGTCAGGTCGGCAGAAGTGGTGGGCATCGTCCTGGGTAAAACCACGGACGCGCATAAGCCCGTGCAGCACACCCGAGCGCTCATAGCGATAGACCGTGCCTTTTTCTGCAAAGCGCAGGGGCAAATCGCGATAAGAGCGCAGCTGGCTCTTATAAATGTGCAGATGGAATGGGCAGTTCATGGGTTTGATGTAATACTCCTGATCCTCAATTTTGATCGGAGAGTACATGTTTTCTTTGTAAAAACCCAGATGTCCGCTGGTTTCCCACAGGCTGGCTTTGCCGATATGGGGCGTGTAGACCAGATCGTAACCGTTGGCGATGTGCTGGTCATCCCAGTAACGTTCGATTTGATGCCGGATCATACCGCCATTGGGGTGCCACAAAATCAGACCCTGCCCGACCTCGTCGTTCGAGCTAAACAGGTCAAGCTCCTTGCCGAGTTTGCGATGGTCGCGTTTTTTGGCTTCTTCCAGCTTCCATAAATAATCTTTTAGCTCATCTTTACTTTCCCAGGCGGTGCCATAAATGCGCTGCAGCATGGGGCGGTGTTCGTCCCCGCGCCAGTAGGCACCAGCCACATTGAGCAGTTTGATAGCGTGCGGGTTGATTTGCCCCGTATTCTCAACGTGCGGTCCGCGGCACAGGTCAACGAACTTGCCGGATGTGTAGGTGGTGATGGGCACAACTTCATCAGTCGGGTTACCGTCATCATCCAGGTTGCCACTTTCGAGCCCTTCGATCAGCTCCAGTTTATAAATCTGGTCTTTGAACAGCTTTTTGGCATCTTCCGCAGAAATTTCATTGCGGAAAAAGTCAGATTTCGCCTTGATCAACTCCCTCATGCGGTTCTCGATGGTTTCGAGATCATCCGGTGTGAGGGTGCGNNGGCAGGTCGAAATCGTAATAAAAGCCGTCTTCGATCGCCGGACCGATGGCAACCTGCGCATCGGGGAACATCTCCAATACGGCCTCTGCCATCACGTGTGAAGTTGAATGGCGGATACGGTAAAGTTGTGACTTTTCGTATTCCTCTTGTTTGTGTGACATACTTCCTCCATTGCCGGTTGTTTGCTGAGATTTTTACGGGGTCTTTTCGTACAACCGATTCTTAAAACAAAAAGACCCTCGCCCTGGGGCGAGAGATCTCTCACGCGGTTCCACCCAGATTGCTCCATTGGAGCATCTCGTTGTGCCGATAACGGGGCTACCGTTCACCTTAATCGGAAAACCTTTCAGGCTCATGCTGGCAGGTGGTTTTGGGAAGTATCTTTTGAACCGGTTCACACTCTCCCGGTCTCACTGGCAAAAGAGAGCTTCTTACTCTTCCTGCGTTAACGCATTGTGGTAACTATAACGCATTTTTGGTGAAAATCAAGAGAGAACTTGTAATTTCAAAGCTAACAATCAATCTGAACAATGAAATAAGCTCAACAGATTGAATCAGGACAATTCTCTTTGTAGGGTTGGTTGCGTGACCTGCCCTGTTAAGGATTCAACCCGGCAGTAGTTCACAGAGCGGGTCTTCGTGGTATCCAGGTCGATTGCCGGATTGGACGTCTCAAACGAATCCGAATCACAAAGTCATCATGCGTCCAATCACGGCCTACGACAAGAAAAGACCACTTCACGTATAGTGAAGTGGTCTTTTACTAAACCCTATTACTTCAAACTCAAAAATTAACCACCATCCACCGTTTCTGGCAAAGGTGCGGTTGCCAGTCCCGTTGCCCCAGGTTCGTTGAGGGTATCCTTGCGGAACTTTTTCCAGGCGTGCATTGCCAGCGACAGCGCAATTACGCCGTACGAGACAAACACCCTGAAGTACTCACCAATCTGAGCGTTGTTAAATAACTCCTTGCCAGCTTGCGGAGCTACGATGAAGAGAGTATGGAACAGGATCACGCCGATGATGGCTTGCTTATTGGTCGCTTTCTGGACCGAAGCACCACCCACCAATAGCGCCGCAATGGCAAATTGCGCAATCTGTGTGTGTGCCCCATAGGTTGAGAAGGTACCAATATTCTGAAGGAAGATGATCTGCCCCCAACATGCCAATACGGTAGAGATGACCATGGCAATCACACGGGTTTGGTCAGAATTGATACCAGAGGCGTTCGCAATACTCATGCTTTGTCCAACCGTGCGCATGTTTTGACCCAGGCGTGTTGACAAGATTTTCTGATTGAACCAGCATAGCCCGGCTATCAAGAGAATCGGCAAGACTGGCAACTTAACAAACAGCATCACCTCTTCGACCTCGGGGATGTAGGTCAGCCCATAGAACGCACCGTACAAAACCAACAAGAACAAAGGTTTTTTCAACGATGCAGCTGGGTCTTTTTCGACAAATTTTGACTTGATGATTTTGACTATCTGGATAACTGCCAGAACAATCAATGCAGCGGTAAAGGCATCCAAAAGTCCCAATCGATCAGTCGAAAGGAACCTTTCCACTTCGGGGATATAAGAGATTCCAAACAAAAGCGCGGTCACTCCGAACAGAACCAAATCACCACGATTTAGCTTGAATTTTTTAAGCAGGTGCAGAATCGCCTTAATTACGGTGATTGCCAGAATCGCATAGAAAAATACTGTGACGATATCAACCATGCGCACAGAATCGATGGCATATTTAAGATTGCCGGTCAGGTCGATTGTGTTCTTGACCCCCACGCCACCAGAAATTATTAACTTTGGGTTGTTGACTGGTATGATTCCACCGATGATTACCAGGAATATTAGCTGGTAAAGACCATCGGCGAAATAACCCAGGATCAGCCCGGCGATCATCTCCGCTCCCTTCATGCGGTTGAATAGCTTGCCAACCAGGTATCCGAAGAGAATTGCCAGCGGTGTGGCGATCAAAACCGTCAAGAGAATGCCGCTGAAGCCTTCAAAACCCCAGTAGACCACCCAAAACACAGCAATTTGAGCGGCAACTGCGCCAATGACTATCCCAAAGTTCAAGCCTAACCCAGCCAGGACCGGAATGATCAAAGCCAACACCGTAAAAGTGTTACGCGTTATTCGAGTGAAAACACCATCCACAATAAAGGTCATCGGACTGCCTGAGAGTTTAATTGCCGCCAAACAGATGATCGCAAACGCGATCATGACTTTATTGTCGAAGAGGAATGCACCAACTTTTCTTAGGACGTTCGGTTTTTGGCTCATTGGTTTTCTCCTTTCGTCTTGGATAAGGCATAGAGGATGATGCCATTGGAGATGATGATCCTCAAGACTTCTGGCAGTGTGCCAATTTCGACCACCTCATTGACAACCGGCAGAGCAGTAACAAGAATGCCCTGGAATAGAAAGGTCCCAATCAATACATGCGAGATTTTCGCGCGTCTCACCGAAGCGCCACCAATCAAAATTGAGGCAACGCTGGCAAAGCCCATCATGAGGGGGGCGTTATAAAGCTGCAAGAAGCCATAGGTCTGGGCATAGAGGATAATACCCACGGCGCCCAACACAGTCGAGATTGCAGTACCCTGTATACGTTTTCGGTCAACATTGATGCCGCTTGAGGTAGTAAATAGTTGATTCTCCCCTGCGCCACTCATGGCGATGCCAAGTTTGCTTCTAAAGAATAGCCAAACAAAAAAGCAGAGCATACCGAAAACGAGGATAAGCCCTAAGGGAATGGTGAAGTCACCAACCCGAAAAGCTAACCAGTGCAGCCATTTAGGTTGGGTTGCCTGCACCACATCCGGGTTGCTCAAGAGACCGCCAAAACTGCCCGAAAGACTGGCAGTGTTGCGCAAACCTTGTCCTTGTAAGGGCCAGCTTAACTCACCATTTTTGAAGGCCAGTGAGAGCCAGACGATATTCATAAAGGCGATCACTGAAAAACCGACATAAGTCGAAACAGTCATCTCGGAGCCTTTGACCCGATTGAGCAGCATGCCATAAAGCGTGCCAACAATGGCAGCAAAGAGGATTCCGAGGGCAAGCGCAAGCAGCAAGGTCATCCAGGGTGCACCGGCACCGTAGGCACCGCTCCAGTCCCTGAGAAATGAAAACTCCATTGCCAAAACAGCACCCAACAGCCCTGATGAAATACCCAGTGAGATGCCAAAGTTGAGCCCAATGCCGCTCTGGATGCCTGGCACCATGGCTAACACCAGGGTTCCATACATCAACCAGCGTCTAACAACATCACTGAACAAGGCTGCTGGTGAAAAGCCTAATAAAAGCGAAGCAACCACAAGCAAAACAAAAAACAAAGCGATGATTAATCTTGGTAAACCAATATTATCGTAGAGAGCTTTCAAGGTTTTCATGAGCTGACCTCCTCCCTGACACCAGCCATTGCCAATCCATAAGCGGCATCCGAATCATCTGGTCGCATAACAGAAAATACCTTGCCTTCCGAAACGATCGCTATGCGGTCACACAGAGATCTGAGCTCCACCAATTCGGAGCTGATCATAACAATGGTTGTGCCCAACTCCCGGTTAATCTTTGTGAGATACTCCAAAACCAGTTTCTTCGCCCCGATGTCAATACCCCGGGTTGGTTCCGAAACGATCAGGATTCTTGGGACAATCGTGAGCGCTCTTGCCAGGCAGACCTTTTGTTGGTTGCCACCAGAGAGGCTGCCTGCCACTTGTCCAGGACCGGTGCAGCGGATGTCGAGCAATCTGATCATATTTTTCGCATGCATGTTTGCGGCTGTTTTGTCCAGGATCTTCATCGGACCGATGCGCCTGAGAAATTCATCTTTAATTTGCATCGCAGAAAAAATGATATTCCGTTCAATGGATTCACCAAGCAGCAGTCCAACACCTCGGCGATCCTCTGATACAAAGGCAATTCCGTTACGGAGTGCTTCTCCCAATTTGGAAAGATCCAGGGGCTTACCGTATGCTAATACTTCACCCTCGGTGTCATAAAGACCCATGATACCATTGGCAACGCCAATTTTTCCTTGACCGGCCAGTCCGCCGAACCCAAAAATTTCGCCTTCCCGGATTTTGACGTCCATCCCCCGGACGCGCTCTCCCGGCATATCGACGTAATAATCCCGGAACTCGAGCGCAATTTTTTCGTCTGATAATTCCCGTTCGCCCAGGAGATCATCTTCGACCAGTTTTTCAACTTTTCTGCCGATCATGAGCTCTGCGATATTTGCCAGGGATGTATCTTTAACTTCTTTCCTGGCAACGAACTCTCCATCCCGCAAAATGGTCATACTGTCAGCAACTGCCATCACCTCAGTCAGACGATGGGTGATAAAGATGATTGCTATTCCTTTTTCGGCGATCAGCCGCATAATTTCAAGTAGACGGTCAGCTTCGCTTTCTGTCAAAACTGCGGTTGGCTCATCAAAAACAAGAAGTTTGATGCCCGATTTGTCAATTTCGCGTGCGATCTCAACGAACTGTTTATACCCGATCGGCATTCCTGCGACCTTGGTGTATTCTTCAATATTCATCATCCCGATGCTGTCAAGCGCTTTCCGGGAATCCCTGGACATTTGTTTCCAGTTTAGTCTGTCAAGCAATGGTCCTAAAAGTCTGCTTAATGCAGTCGTTTCGCCTATTTCGCGGCCCAATTTAATGTTTTCTGTAACCGTAAATTCGGGGATCAGCATAAATTCCTGGTGAACCATCCCGATGCCACAATTCATCGCCGTGTGAGGAGAATCCACCCGGGTCAACTCTCCGTTGAGGAAAATTTCACCTTCAAAACCACCTGTAGAATAAATAACCGGCATGCCAAAGAGAATATTCATCAAGGTGGATTTACCAGCACCGTTTTCGCCAACCAGGGCGTGGATTTCTCCTGGCTTGACGTTCAGTTTAACATTTTTTAGAACCCGATTGCCATAATATTCCTTGGAAATATTATTCATTGACAATAAAAATTGACTGTCCAATACTACACCTCCTTCTTCTATATCAAAAAGAAGAGCCGGCTTGCGAAGCGCAAGCCGGCGCTCTGTGGAGTTTAATTAATAGTCAAAGACATCTTACTGCGAGAAATCGTAGAAAGGTGCCAGCAACATCAGGAAGTTTGGCAAATCAACGCCATCTTCATTGTAAGATGTCACTGTCAGGTCTCCCAAACCACGAGCAGCAGATGCTTCGTTCAAACTCGCAATAAAAGCTGCTGTATCTCGTGGATCAGTAACTTCACCTTCAGCGAATTTGATCGCATAGCGCACACCAGCGTCGATCATGAGCATATTGATCGGCACACCCCAGGTGGACATACGAGCTTCCTGTCCTTTTTCCTTGAGTTTGATGGCAATCTGATCGAGCATATACTGCACATCGCCTTCATGACCCTTGACATCGATATTCAAGCCAGCGGGATACCCATGATAGGGGCTGGGGCAGCATTGCTGAGGATAGATGGCACCATTTTCCCAAATGGTTCGGATGAGGGGTTCCTGCATGGCACAGTTGGTGGAGAAGAAAGCTGTGTCTTTGCCGTAGGTAGCGATCTGCCGTGGAACGTCCTCGGTAATAAACTGCTGTGCACC
>DOEX01000135.1:7158-7597 GCA_003532515.1 Anaerolineaceae bacterium
AAATGGCGGGGGAACGAGTAGTGAATGAAGGTTTTGGCACCCATCTGGGCAGCCAGCTCGGGGATGGTGCGACCCATGGAGATCTCATCCACCTGCAAGACGATGTCTGCTTTTTCAGCGATGATGGGAGGATCTTCGGCAGGGACACCGGCAACGAACAGCATGTCAGGGCGGGTTTCGCGCACTTTTTCAATGGCTGCGGCAGCACCGGGGATAGCCTGGACGAAAACGATTGCCTTCACCTCAGGGTCAGATGCCATCTGCACAACTTGTGAGATGGTGGTTTCAGTCTCGGTGGAGAAATTGTCAGGATAGGTAGCATGAACGATCATATCGCCATACTTTGCGATTTGGTTCATTGCTTCCTGATATTCTTCTTCGCCTTGAGAGACAGTACCGGTCATGATACCGATTTTGTAGGGTTCAACTTCTTCAACTT
>DOEX01000181.1 GCA_003532515.1 Anaerolineaceae bacterium
AATCGTATCCCTAGCAAACACTCTTTTGATGTTGAAGCCAACATCATTGAGGTAGACAAACTGGACCCTTGCACAATAGACCATCGCCTCATCCCAACCGGATGTGATGCCAACCTCGATTTTCTCAAGCAAAGTGACGCGGTTATTCTGAATATCGATTATCCATTGGGTTACGCAGCTTACAATCTGTTGACCAAAACTGCCGAAAGTGTATCCGAGATCCTCGGTATCTATATCATGGGCAAAGCTGCCAGCCTGAATGGCGTGCGTGGAGACGTGATCATCCCGGAAGTGGTGTATGACGAGCACTCCCATAACACTTACATCTTTGCCAACCAATTCAGCGCCAAAGATGTTGCACCTCACCTAAGCTTTGGAACGGTACTCGATAATCAGAAAGCCGTGACGGTGATGGGAACCTTCTTGCAGAACAAAAATATTATGGATGTTATTTACCGGGAAGGCTACACTGACATTGAGATGGAAGCTGGACCCTACCTGTCGGCTATTTATGAACTTTCGCGGCCACAGCGCTATCCAATTAACCAAATAGTCAGTTTGAATAAACTTCCTTTTGACCTGGGGATCATGCATTACGTCTCTGACACCCCTTACACCAAAGGCAAGAACCTCGGTGCCGGTGCGCTTTCCTATTTTGGAATGGATTCAACCTACGCGGTCTCATTAACGATTTTGAAACGAATTATTGCTTTGGAGAAACAAAGAATCGAATCGATGTAGTCTTTGTCTTCATGAGAAAATAAAACGCAAGACTCGATATACTGGTTTTAAACAGGAAAATCTCCATTGAAAGCCCGATTTTTTTTATTGAACAAAAAGTCACTGTTGACAGTGACCTTTTGTTCCCTTTGTTTGCAGTCTGCCAAATTTGCTTATGGCACGAAATTAGCAGTCCATGTTCCGCTTCTTGTAGCTGAACATATTCCGGTATCAAGAACAGCATAAAATGTTCCATCAGCCGTAGTTGAAGTTGTGAAATCTCCGCTAATACTTGATCCAGATAAGTGAGAATCAGAGAAATGACCGACGTTATTGATAGAGACATCATAATAATAATAAATGGTAGAGGTAACCCCACAGGTGCCACTCCAATTTACATTTATTGCAATCGTATCTATCATCGTCCCACCATTAATAACGACCATGTTAATAGTGTTACCGCCACTGACTGATCCTGTCCAGTTACCTATATGAGGTGATTCAATCGTCACTACTGCAGACTCGATATTGCTCCAGCCGCTGGTATATTCGGGATTAGAGGCATTGACACGATAGTAATAAGTGCCCAAACTCCGGTTCAGATCAACCGATGTGTCTTTACCTGTATATGCCGTGATTGGGCTGGTAAAACCGATGTTGTCATCTTCTTGAAGTGTATAAGCAGTTGCTTCTGAAGATTCGCTCCAGGCAACGGTATATCCTCCAAACCCGCCATTATTGATATCCTCCAACACTGGTGTCGCGGGCATTTGATATGGATCCATGATTAACGGCAAATAACTCTTTTCCAATTCCATCCCTGCTGTTTTCACAGCGCCCTCAAATTCACCCTGGGGTGTGCTGGTTGCTAGAGGTGTCACTGCACCGGTGGTCAAATTCACTGTTCCAAAAACATTAGCCCCACTGCCTATGTACAAGAAGATATACAATGCGCCATCCTCGTTGTCAAAATCCATACCCTGAGCATAATTAGCAGCGTATCCGGTCAATCCAATCAACGTTGCAGAACCAGTGGATTTATTAATCGAATAAATCGAGTCGGTCCCAATGTCATGCCCATACATCTGTCCATTCATGTTTATGGCAATCGCAATCATCAAAGAGGTTCCAAAGGGTCCAATCAGAGTTGCTGATCCAGTTGTTGAATTGATTGTGTAAAGGTCTGTCGCGGTAGAGCCATAAAATATTCCTGTAACCGGATCAATAGCTAACCCAGTCCAATTAGACGCTCCTCCACCAGGTGGGCAAGCAACTACACTAGTAAAATTGCCATTCGTTAAATTGATTGTGCCTAATTGATCTGTTGTATCATTAATTGCCCAAAGCACGTCACCAGCAGCATCAAAATCCATACCATAGAAAGCACTGGTATTTGTACCAATGACTGTTTGTCCGCCAAAGTTGTTCAATGGGAAGGAAACAAAATTGTCAGAGATGTAACCGATATCCTGTGCATAGCCAAAATCGGTTGGTGAAAGGATACTTTTAGTCTCAATGAATGGCATGCTTACTCGGCAGGCCGCAGCCACTTCAAGAGGTTCAAAACCAGTGTAATTTTGATATGCGGCGCAGTTCACTGAGCCATCCGATAGGCGTTTTATATTTTCTATACCTGGTATTTCTTGTGAAACTGACTGGCTTTGGGCTGTGCCTACCAAAGAAAATAAAACTACCATAATTGTCAACAATAGTATTAATTGGTTAAATTGATATTTCTTAAACATGAAAAACTCTCACTCTCTCTAATGAATCACATTTGCTTTAATCCCCTTGCAACCCTATATACCAATTATTTTTCCAGGTCTCTCCCTTCTTTATTTATCTAGCTAAGTTATTAAGGATATTTATTTTGTGAACTTAAAAATCGAAAATTAGCGTGTGTTTATACAATAACTATAGCACATGCTTGGAATACTTTCAATATTAATAAATCGACAAATATTTTACAAGTATTTTTTTACTTGGTTTTAGATTTTATTGAAGAAATTCCTGATATCATAACATCTTATTATTAAACGATGCTACGCCACAAAGGAGCATTATCTAGTCCTAACACCCTAATCACAGTAAGAGCAAACCCCAATCAGGCATGGGATTTGCTCTTCGGTTATTGTTTAGGTAAGCCGCTCTCGCAACTTTTCAGCATTACTTTTATACCCAGCCAGTTTTTCACGTTCGGCATCGACCACGTTCGTTGGAGCTTTTTGAGCAAAAGGAGATGCCAGCAGTTTTTCCAGGCGTGCAATATGGCTTTCTGCTTCTGCCAGTTCTTTTTCTAGGCGTTCCCGGTCCTGTTCGCCATCCGAACTGGCACTGAGATCCAGGTAGATCTCGGTATCTTCAATAACCAGAATAGTCATGCTCTCAGCTTGAGTTTTGCTAGCCTTGATTTGAAGCGATTCTTCTTTCAATCCAGCCAGATCAACCAACAAATGTTTATTGTTGTTCAAGAACTCCGTTCTACTTTCGTTTATAAGGATCGCATCGAGGGCTTTGTTAGGTTCAAGCTTATACTCAGAGCGCAGGTTGCGAATGGCTCGCACCATTTCCTGAATAAGCTCAAAATCCCTGATCGCACCTTCTTCCCAATCTTCTTGCGGCATGCTCTCAGGCCAGCGGGCAATGATCAGGTGTTGTTCCCACTCCCGTTCCGGATTATAGATGACCTCATTTGTCTCACAGGCTTCCTTCAGATAGCCATAAAGCGCTTCAGTCACATAGGGCGTAAAGGGATGCAGCAAGCGCAGCATTAAACCAAGCACGTCAGCCAAGAGGATAGCCGTATAAGCTGCCCGGTCTCCTCCTTCGGACAACTGACGTTTGGAAGCTTCCACGTACCAATCCGCAAAATCGTTCCACAAAAATTCGTACACCTGCCTGCCAGCCTCACCAAATTGATAGTTCTCAAACATGTTGTTCACGCTGTTGACTGTTTGTTTGGTGCGCGCCCAAATCCATGAGTCAGCTAAAGTCCATTGCGGTTCAGCCTTGATTGGTTCTTTGACATTATTGATCGCGTTGATCACGAAACGACCAATGTTCCAGACTTTGTTTGCGAAATTCCGATTCGCCTCCACCTTTTTTACGCCTACATTCTGGTCATTGCCGGGGCTGGAGCCTACCACCAATGAAAATCGGAGGGCGTCCGTGCCGTATTCGTTCATCAAGACTAATGGATCAATCACATTATTCTTGGTTTTACTCATTTTCTGACCCTTGTCATCGCGTACCATACCGTGCAAATAGACGGTGTGGAAAGGAGCTTTACCGGTGAAGAAAAGTCCGTCCATCACCATGCGTGCTACCCAGAAGAAAATGATATCGTAACCAGTTTCCATCACGCTGGTTGGGTAGAAATAGCGGAAATCAGGGGTTTGCTCAGGCCAGCCAAACACCGAGAAAGGCCATAAACCAGAAGAGAACCAGGTATCCAGTACGTCCGGATCCTGTTTCAGGTCAACTGATCCGCACTTTGGGCATACGGTCGGGTCCTCGCGAGCGACGATCACTTCATGGCAGTTCTGGCAATACCAAACCGGGATGCGATGGCCCCACCACAACTGCCTGCTGATGCACCAGTCCTGGATGTTGTCCATCCAGTTCAGGAATACTTTGGTAAAGCGATCTGGCACGAAGTTGATTTCGCCTTTGCGTACCGATTCAGCTGCCATTTCCGCCAGGCTGTCCATTTTTGCGAACCACTGTGTTGAGACCAGAGGTTCAACGATTTCTCCACCGCGTTGTGAACGAGGCACATTCATCAGGTAAGGTTCTTCTTTAATAACCAGACCAGCCGCTTCCATATCTGCCCAGATGGCTTTTCGAGCTTTAAAACGTTCCATGCCCAGATACGGTCCTGTGTTCTCGTTCAAGGTGGCGTCTTTATTCATGATGTTGATCAA
>DOEX01000152.1 GCA_003532515.1 Anaerolineaceae bacterium
GTTTCGAGCCCACCCCTCAACATGCCTGGGAGGCGATCCGGGTTGGAAAAATGGTCATCATTTATCCCCCGGTTCCAGCTGAAGATGCCCCTAAAATATTCCTATTCCCCAAGGAAATCCAACTCCTTCAAGCTTATTGTGCCGGCTTAACCCCGGATCAGGCAGCATTTAGCCTGCATGTGTCCATAAAAACCGTTCGCAATCATACAAAAAGACTTTGCTTAAAGTTAAATTCCCGCAGCATACCTGAATTACTTGCTAAAGCCACGGCACTGGGTTTTGTTAAACCGGATCTGGATTCAATCCCTGATTAAACACTGGTCATGAGTTCTTCTGAAGGCGTTCCCACATTGTTTTCGCAACCGTCAGGGCAGCTTCAGGATGCCCAACAAGTCTGGATGAAGCCGCTGTTCGCTTTAACTGCTCCTGATCATTTTTTAGCCAGAACTCGATCATGGTCGCAAACTCTCCCACGTTCTCTACGTTCGCTCCAGCCTGGTGGCTGGTTACATAGCGTACATTGCTTTCTTCCTGACCAGGCAGATAATCTACCAATAAAACAGGCAAACCAGCTGCCAATCCTTCGGATAAGATCAATCCGCCTGCCTTGGTAACCAGCATGTCTGAAGCAAGCATCCAATCAGGCACGTTTTCGACATAATTTTTGATGATAACTGGGAAGTTGAAATGATCCTCCAGCAGTGCCTGATATAAGTCGTCGTTACCCCCCGCGATGACTACGACCTGGAGCGGATATTCAAGATTATCCAGCGCATGTAAGTTTTCGAGGATGTGCTCGACCCTGATACTGCTGACAAATAAGATAGTGATCAGATCAGCCTGCAGACCCAGCCCTTCGCGTAACTTTGTCTTGTCAATGTTCTCAGAAGCGAATTTTGGGTTGACAGGAATGCCAGAAATGTTCAGTTTGCGTAAAGGCACACGATTTCCCAGTGCTTTTACTTTCGCCCAATCGGATGCGATGAAAAACAAATCCGGTCCAGGTGCAAACCACAATGAATGCACATCTGCCAGGTCTGTCACCACTGCAAATAAAGGGATATTCAGTTCTTGTTCCTGTCTCACCTTACCGGCTGGGGCATTGAACATAGGGTTGGTGAGCAAAATTGCATGGGGCATAAAAGATTTGACAAAATCGCCGATGTTTCGTTGCAAAAAGAGGGTCAGTGCCCCTTCCATCAATTCACTGAAATGCCTGGAGTCGCTGAATTCATAACCTAACCGCCACAAACTTGGCGCGTTACGGACGCCCTTATCGTAGTTTTTTTCAATGGGCTTCATCAAAGAAAGCGAAGGGCTATCCAGGATCGGGTTAACTACCAGGTTGACCTGATCTTCACCAAATAAAATGGTCAATGCCCTTGAGACTGACATCGCCGCGCTGCGGTGACCAAAGCCAGCATCACTGGTTAAAATTAGAAAGCGTTTCTTTTGTTCCATTGGATCATCCAGTTTTATTGATTTTATCGTTTCAGACCTTTGCCTGCAACTCCCCCGTACACCAGCTTCTTAAATGCAAAACACCGCCCACAAAAGTGGGCGGCGTTTGTTGCATATAATGCGTTACTCAGTGATGAAGATTGCCTCTTCGGGGCATTCTTCAGCAGCTTCTCGAGTTGCTTCTTGATACTCATCGGGCACGGGGTCCAGCAGAACTTCGGCGTAGGGTTCATTCAAGAGGCTAAATACCTCGGGTACAATACCTTCACAAATTCCACAACCAATGCACAGATCAGGGTCAACAGTAGCTTTCATTCCTTCTTTCCTTTCAGAAACAAATATTAGACTTGATTCTTCAACTTTAGTTTCCTCGAAACATTCAGTTGTTGTCTCATCATCAGCAGGTATCTCAACTTCATCTTCTACTTCAATTGCCTCTTCGGGGCAATCTTCGGCAACTTGACGAGCAGTTTCTTGAAATTCCGCTTCAACGGGGTCCATGATCACTTCAGCAACCGGACCATTTTCCAAACTGAACACCTCAGGGGCAGTATTTTCGCAAATCCCACAGCCGATGCACAGATCTTCGTCTACACGTACTTTCATTTAGTTACCTCCAGCTGGATGTACCAGCCTTCAAAAATCGAGCAGTTTTCTGCTTCTGGCGCTCAGTATATCACGTAGTTGCATTTTGTACGTCTATTATTTGTTAAAAAACACTGCGAAACCAGTCAGTCTACACTGAGCTTATCTCGAAATTGGAAGGCTTTGATTCCAGCTGAGATTATCTCGATAATGGAAATGACAGTTACAACAACGATGACAATCAGGAAAGGCAGGGGCAACATTGCCCAAGGTCCTCCAAATCCCGGAACCGGTTGCCCGTTGAGACCATAGACACTCAAACCAGTCAATTCCTGGAAGCGCTCCGCGAAGACCGGATTCATCGCCTGGGGGTTCCCAAACCAGGTTAAAACTGTAACGATGCTGACCAGGTTTGCCAGGGTAATGGCACCAAAAACACGCAGACTATAGCGTCCATCCACGAATTTGACAACCATTTCCAGGATCGTAGTCAATAACGACGCAATCAGCAGGTATCGAACACTGATCAATACTTCCGGTGTGAAGAGCGGGATCGGTTTTGCAGCAATCCCGATGATGGGGATGTTGACGTAAGGCAATACGATAAAAAGGATTGCAAACAAAGTTACGAAGATCGCTTCTCCAATCAATTCACCCCGTCCAATCCGCACCTTTTCCTCTGGAACTTCTGGTAGGTCATCGAGGTCATTCATATCAAAATCAAGTTTGACGCCTTTATGATAAAGAATGGCAAAGATGATCGTAACCCAGGCAAAACCGCCTAATAAACCAGATGTAAGAGATGTGAACCACTCGATAACGGCATCCAGTGTCCAGTTGATCCACGAAGTCGTGTCAGAAGTGGGGAAAGGACCTTCACTGATAGCGCTTACCACGAGAGCAACGCTGATACCAATGGTGACTGCCATTAAAACGAGTTTCAGGACTCTCAAGTAAAGGCTGTAATGAGGTTGACCGATCAAACTGTCGTTTGCCTTGCCGGTGTACTCCCTTGCCATGGCTTCAGGACTGCCAAGCTCCATCAATACTTCGCGAACTCTTTCATCCTCGCTGGCAGGGATGTCTCCTTTTTCTGCCAACATTGACGCAATCAACTCATCTAATTCCCGGGATACTTCCACAGCTTCCTTCTCAGGCAGGTGACGGGTAACAGCATAAATGTATCGTTCTATCAGGTTGTTTTTCATCAGTTCTCCTCAATTATTTCTTGAACTATCCTGTTGTTTTCGTACCAGTGATTCCTCAGCCGGTCGTAAAACCGAAGCCCTACGGGCGAAATTTGATAATACTTACGCGGTTTCTCTGTGCTGGTGTCCCAGTCCGAACGAAGAAAACCTTGCTTCTCTAACCGACGTAAGAGGGGGTAAACTGTGTTTGCCTCAAGCGGAAAGCCTTTGTCCCCGAGTGTTTTAACCAACTCGTAACCATAAACAGGCTGTTTACACTGGCTCAACACAACCAGGTTGGTCAAGCCGCGTCTCAGTTCGACGCTGACATTTTCAAAGGTGTTCTCAAAATCCTCCATCGTACTCCTTTCCATCTTTATCTCATTATACTGTGTGACGCACTGTAATGTCAAGTGGCAATTATTATAAAATCGCTACGTTATCAGCATCAACTGCCGAAACCACCGGCTTTCCTGGCTTACTACTAATTTTGCCATTTTCTGTGCAGATGTTGTATAGTTATCAAAATTTATCGGAGGTCGGCATGATCTATCACATAACCACCCAAACCGAATGGGAACAAGCCAAAAAGAATGGCGAATATATTCCTCAGGCTTTCTCCGTGGACGGCTTTATTCATTGCTCTGATCACTATCAAATCGAAGATACCGCCAACCGCTTTTATGCTTTCACCCCTGGTTTAGTCGTGCTTGAAATTGACCCGGACAAACTGGTTGCGCCGTTGGTTTATGAAAACCTGGAAGGCGGTGAGATGACCTTCCCGCATGTTTACGGTCATCTGAACCTGGATGCAGTGGTGGCTTTTTTTGAGTTCGATCATTCCATTGACGGCAAACTGACACTCCCCGAAACCCAGAAGCATCCGGAGCCGACCCTGTTCAATGAATTACCGTTTGGAGCACCCGGACACGTCTTCCGCTCACCCACACCGGGAAGCCATATGTTCGACCCGCAGGACCAGGTGTTGGATCTCTACCTGGCTAACAACATTAACACCGTCGTCGTACTCAATTCAGAGGAAGAACACCTGCGCTACTCTGGTAAAGACTTGCTCAAACGTTACGCCCAGGCTGGGCTTCGTGTCATCTACGCTCCGGTTGCCGATTTTTCAGCACCACCAAGTGGGCATTGGGATCAAGCTCTCCAGGCTGCTGTTTCTGCGGTGGAAAAAGGAGAGAACCTGGTGGTTCACTGTCATGCTGGTGTCGGTCGCACAGGCATGTTCACCGCCATGATGGCACACGAATTGCTGGGCACAAATGCGAATGAATCGATTGCCTGGGTAAGAAGGTATATTCCTTACGCAATTGACACCGACTACCAGAAACGCTTTGTCCGTGAACATATTGAAGGAGCGGATCACAAGAATTAATCCATACTTAGTGCGAGCGCAGCTGTTTCCATAACAAAGCAAGAAATACGAAAAGGGAAGGTAGCAGTCTGCTTTCCAAAGATAGCCTCGATCGTGTTTTGGAAAGGATAAAATCAGATCGCTATGTCGCTTCGCTCCTCGCGATGACGCCTTTTCCCTCTTTTATTGTGAGCCATTTTGCCATTTAGACTCCAGGGATCCAGATTTATTTGCCAGGCAAAGCGGTGTGGCAATCCTCGGTTTTTTATCATCCTGAACGAAGTGAAGGATCTCGACAGATAATTGAGAAAAGAAAGATTCTGCGCATAAAAGGCTTAAAATGACAGGTTTTTTCGTCATTGCGAGAAGCACAGCGACGAAGCAATCTCACCATACAAAAAGAGACTCATAATAATATTAAGCCAGATTCACCCCGTATTCCACAACACGGGGTGAATGCGAGCACAATATAATACTCTCGACCTTATTTACTTGACATTCAGGTTCATATCGAAAGTCGAGCTGGCATTTTTTGTATTGGTCACAGAGATGACATAATCGCCTGCCTTGGGCAGTGTGCCTTCATAACTCGTCTTACCTTCCGCGGAGGACAGCAAAACTTCTCCACCCAACTTGTAAATACTAAGCACTAATCCGTCAGTGGGGCTGATGCTGACCTTCATGACCTGATCCTTATTTGCCCAGGCAACAAAGTTGTGGGTAAAGTAGGCAGGAACAGTGGCTTTGGCAATCAAAGTATCTTTGCCCGACTCAAAGCTTACTCGTTGTGGAGCCTGTATGTAAAGGGTGATATCCGAAGCGTAGGCACCAGTTCGAACATCGATATACCAGTCGCCGTTTTCGCTGGCGTAATCTCGGTACCAGGTCCATTTTTGTGAGAAATTAACCAATTCTTTACCCTTTTCGGTCGTGATGGCAATATATGCTGATGTACTGCCGGACAAACTGATCTCGGCCAGCTGATATTGTGTCAACCTTAAGGCGTAAC
>DOEX01000091.1 GCA_003532515.1 Anaerolineaceae bacterium
TTCAATTCAGCGATCACATCCTGGTCAAAGAACGGGAGGGTCTGGCTGGCAAGTTTCTCCGCGTTGTCCTCACCCCATCCAGGAAGTCTGTTTTCAAAAGCCTCTTCCCAGGCTTGTTTGTTCCCATTGATGTAATCCATAGACCGTCCTTTTCTATTGCATGTTGCTTATGCCAAATGTACTTAATTACTACTCTGCAGGTTTTGAACGCAAGCCAACTGGAACGAGTATAAAGGAAATTATACTCATCTAGACCCATCTTCAGATTGAAGAATTGGACTAAGCAGTATTCAAGCACAAAAACAGGCAATGGTTCTTTTCAGTGACCAACTATGTTTAACTTTCGGTCAGAAAATCTGAAATCAGATCTTCCGCTTTGTCTTCTCAGAGATAAAAATTTGCGATGCTTCAATTTTTTTTTGTAGGTTTAATTTTTCAAGATGGGTGTAAAATTTTAAAAAATACGAATTGTGGAGGCTATTATGAAAGAAACTGATGTTCTAATTTTGGGTGGTTTGTCCGGCATCACTGCGGGTATCAGCTGCAGAAGGCACTATCCTGACAAGAAAGTTGTGGTTGTCCGAAAGGAAGGAACCATTCTGATTCCATGTGGTATTCCGTATATCTATGGAACGGTTGGTGGTCCTCAATACAATGTTATCCCCGACGGATTACTTGAGAGTAACCAAATTGAATTGACCAAGGGAGAAGCTGTCAATGTTGATCGGGTAAACAAAGTTGTGACCTTGCTTGACGGTGAAACAATTAAATACGACAAACTTGTATTTGCTACTGGATCTGTGCCGATCGTACCTCCAATCCCTGGAATTCAAAAGAAAAATGTTTACGCAGTTTGGAAGGATTTCGATTATCTTTCCAAAGTCTATGATGAAATGATCAATGTGAAGGATCTGGTCATCATTGGGGGAGGCTTTATCGGGGTTGAATTTGCAGATGAATGCCGAAAAGGTCGCGACATTAACGTAACCGTAGTAGAAGCACTTCCCCAGTGTTTGCAAATGGCTTTGGATGATGAATTCTGTCTTGAAGCTCAGGAAAAACTGACACAGGCTGGTGTTAAACTGTTGTTAGACAGCAAAGCTCAGGCTATTCTTGGTGATGAAGAGGTTACTGGTGTGCTCCTGGCAGATGGTACTGAGATTAAAGCAGACATGGTCATCCTGGGAATTGGTGCTAAACCAAATTCTGAACTGGCAAAACTGAGCGGTATTGAGCTTGGCTTTAATAACACCATCAGGGTCGATGCCCACATGCGCACGTATACAGACTCAGACGTGTTTGCTTGTGGTGACTGCGCTGAGAAGCACTCCTTCTTCACCGGCAGACCGGTTAACACAATGCTGGCTTCCATCGCAACAGCTGAAGCACGCATCGCTGGAGCCAACCTTTTCTCCCCTGTACATGTCAACTGTGGCGCCATCAGTGTTTTCTCAACAATCGTAAATGGACGAGCATTTGCAGTAGCTGGCTTAACAGAACGCCAATCAAAACAACTGGGAATGAACGTGGTTGTTGGCAGAGCTGAATCACCAGACACTCATCCAGGCGGTATGCCCAATTCCACCTTGACAAAGGTCAAACTGGTTTTTGGTAAAGAAAATGGCATCTTAATAGGTGGGTCTATCTCTGGTGGAAGATCAGTTGGTGAGATGATCAACGTTCTCAGCGCTTGCATTATGCACAAAATGACGGCGGATGAAATGGTCATGTTCCAGATGGGCACCCACCCTGCCTTGACATCTTCACCTATCGCTTATCCGATTGTTAATGCTGCCTGTAAAGCTGTGATGTTCTTACACTAATAAAAGTCTGCTAACGAGCATAAAAAAATCAAAAAGATGCTGTGGAAAATTTCCGCAGCGTCTTAATTTTAACTTCAGAATTCATATTTTCCTCAACCATTTTCAAAAATGTACCGATGAAGCAAGTATAATGGACATCGCCAACAATTATTTACAATTCAATCTGAAAGGTGGCTGCGTATAAGGAAATATTAAGATTATTTGACTGGAAAGCTTGGTTACTATTGTTGTTAATCAAAGGAGAGTAATGACTGACGAGCAAAAAACAAACGATCTTAAGCATTTATACAAAAGTCTTTCCTGGCAATTGCTGGAAGTGACAGAAAACGCGGCAATGGCTGCCGCAAGAGCAGCAGGACATGGGGATAAAAACCTGGCTGACGCAGCTGCAGTTGACGCGATGAGAGCAGCACTTAATCGCATCCCGGGCATATCAAGTGAAATAAAAATTGGAGAAGGTGAACGGGACGATGCCCCCATGCTCTTTATTGGTGAGAAACTGGGAAACGGCACCCTGAACATCGACATTGCCGTAGATCCACTGGAAAACACCAACGCTACGGCAAACCTGAATTCTGGCGCTGTATGTGTCCTGGCTGCGGCACCTAGTGGAGGTCTGATCAGAGCTTCGGATACTTATATGGACAAACTGTGTGTGGGCAAGGACGCTGCCGATTATGTGGATATCCGCCTGGCACCGGAAGAAAATGTGAACCGCCTCGCTAAAGCGCTCAAACGCAGGGACAAAGCCGAACTCACCATTACGGTTTTGGATCGACCAAGAAATGAAGAATTGATCTCCAGGCTGCGCTCGACAGGAGCGCGGG
>DOEX01000196.1 GCA_003532515.1 Anaerolineaceae bacterium
GAAGGAATTGTCGATTTCAAGGAATTGCCACTTTGGTGGGAAAAGGGTTTGCGCTCTATTGGACTTGCCTGGGCTGGCAACCAGTTTTGTGGTGGCACCCGCGAACCAGGACCGCTCACAACCTTGGGGCGTGAATTGCTGCGAGAAATGGCGCAAACTGGTTTTATCCTGGACCTTTCACACATGGATGAACCAGCCACTCTTGAATGTTTACAAACTTATCCGGGACAGATCATAGCCAGCCATTCCAACGTTGCTTCGCTTGTGAAAGGCTATTTCACCAACCGTTTGCTCTCAGACCAGGTGCTGAAAGAATTACTTGCTCGTGGTGGCGTGATTGGGGTTGTACCGGCGAACGCCTTTTTAAACTGGGAGTGGCGGGCTGATGGCGGCAAAGCAGCTGTCTCTCTCCGCTTGGTTGCTGAACAGATCGATCATATCTGCCAAATCGCCGGAAATTGTGATCAAGTTGGTATTGGCAGCGATTTTGACGGTGGCTTTGGTGTTGAACACGTACCAAAAGAAATCGATAGCATTGCGGACCTGCAAAAACTGACTCCATTCTTGCAAGAACTTGGGTACAATGACAAAGACATATCCCGGATATTTGCAGATAACTTCCTGAGAGTGTTAGAATCTGTCTTACCTGAATAGTGTGCCTGATGAAATTTACCGATAGAGATGTTCTCATAGATCCGTGTAACAACCTTGACCGTCGTGCTAAGGATTACAGTTTTCCCCATACGCAAATCCGGGGTGGTCTGACCTTGACCTTGATCGGTCTGTTTGTCCTGATCGTTGGACTGAGACCAGACCTTTTTGGGCTGGATCGCGGGCTCTACATCGGCTTCACTCAAATCATCATGATTCTATTTGGCATTGCCTTTCTGACCATCGGGGCGAACAGCACCTTCAATGCTTTTTGGGCTTGTACCAACAAGACGCTCCTGGCAGACGTTGGCGCGCGCACGATCATGACCGGATATGTCATCTGCGCCTTCACGGCACTTGCCGATGCGTTTGGGTTTGGCACGAATCCCCCACCGGAGGTCATCCTCGGTACTCTTCAAAGCCGCGGTGTCGTGATTGGTCTTTTCGTGATCCTGGTGGGTCTTTTAATGAAGGTACGCTGGCAAACTGACCGGCAAGCCCCCCTGGAGCAGGAAGCCTGAAGCCAGCTTTCGTGACTAAAAAGATTGAATAACACTGACCAGCATCCTCACTTTTTTTGCCTTTCAAACGGACTTCGTATTGCCCTGAAGCCAATCCAAACCGCACCAATCGTAAGCACCTGGCTGTGGTATGACGTCGGTTCCCGAAACGAAGTGCCCGGCAAGACCGGTCTAAGCCACTGGGTCGAGCACATGCAATTCAAGGGCACCAAAACCCATACTGGTAAAGAAATGGAAGACACCATTGCCCGAACTGGTGGCTACTCCAACGCTTTAACCAGCCCCGACTGGACCACTTACTTCCAGACACTTCCAAGCTCTGCCCTTGAACTTGCCTTGCGTTTTGAGGCCGACCGCATGGTCAACAGCCTCTACGAGCCTGAGGAAGTAGAAACTGAACGAACCGTCATCCTTTCTGAAAGAGAAGGGAATGAAAATGACCCTCAATTCCAGCTTGGCGAGGCTGTCCAGTTGGCGTCTTTTAGCCAGCACCCTTACCGCAACGAGGTGCTTGGCTCCACAGAAGATTTGCTCTCGCTTACACGCGATGATCTTTATGATCATTACCGCAACTACTATCAGCCCAGCAATGCAGTGCTTTGCCTGGCTGGATCTTTTGATATCAAGAGCACCCTGGCTCTCATTAACCAGTACTTTGAAAAAATTGAAACCACAGAACCGGTCCGTTCCATTCCCACACCGGAATATGAGCTCACCGGTGCTCAGAAAATTGAGTTACAGGGTCCAGACGAAGCCGATTACATCCAGATTGCCTGGCGCTCACCTAAAGCCAGCGACCCGGATTTCTTTGCTTATACGCTCGTCGAGAGCATTCTTAGCGGACCCTCTTCCCTGAACATGTTTGGCAGCGGTGGAATCGGAAATCGCAGCAGCCGGCTCTACCGGGAATTGGTCGAAAACCAGTTAGTCGCTTCTGTTTATGGTTCACTCTCCGCAACCATCGATCCGGGAACCTATAACCTCTACCTGACCTGCCGGGGAGATCACTCGCCGGATGAAGTTATTGGCAAAATTGACCAGGTTGTTGACGAGTTTCTAAGTCGTGGACCTGCCCTCGAAGAGCTGGCAATCGCATTGAAGCAAGCCCGGGCAAATTTTGCTTATAGCAGCGACAATATCACCAACCAGGCTTTCTGGCTCGGTTTCGCACAAAGTTTTGCAGACTATGCCTGGTTCACCAACTATGTCAAGCGCCTTGAGCAGGTCTCTTCAGGAGATATCATCCGCGTCGCCAGGCAATATCTTGACCCTGCCCGTCGGGTTACCGGTGTTTATCGCAATCGGGAGGCAAGCGCCAATGTCTAACTTGAGAGCTACCAATACCGTCCTTCCTGGCTCTGATACGATTTTCCGAAAATTCTTCCAAAATAGCAGCACGCTTTTAGCATACCCAAATCCAACCAGCCCAGCGGTTTTCTTCCGTGGGTACTTGCCCGTCGGCAGCCTTTCTGACCCGGTTGGTAAAAACGGTTTGTCCAGTTTTCACGCTGCCATGCTCTCAACAGGCACCCGCCAACACGAATTCCGCCAACTGCACACGCTCATCGAGAGTTGTGGTGCTTCCATTTCTATTAGTTCCGGCTATCTCTCTACCTTGTTCTCTGGTCAATGCCTAAAAGAAGACTTACCGTTCATCCTTGGAATTTTGTTGGAAATGCTCTCTCAGCCCACCTTTCCTCAGTCGCACTTTGAGCGTTTGCAGCAACAATTAGCTACGATTTTCAAAATCCAATCTCAGGACACTGACGAAATGGCATCCCAGGCTTTTGATCGTCTTTACTTTCGAGGGCATCCCTATGCTCATCCTGAAATCGGCTATCCATACACGGTTTCAAAGTTCAGTCGGGAAGATTTGCAAGCCTTTCATAATCAAAAATTCGGACCTAATGGGCTTGTGATCGCTTTTGCCGGAGGTATGGAGTGCGAGAAGACCGCCGACCTGTTTGAGCAGATTTTCTCCAATTGGTCTGTTCCAAATCAGGAGACACAGGCTGACTTGCCAGCGTGGCAGCCGCATGGAGAAGCCCTAAGCGATCACATCACGATTCCTGA
>DOEX01000202.1 GCA_003532515.1 Anaerolineaceae bacterium
TGAAACCCAACGGCTTGCCGGTCAGTCTGATGAAGAACGCTCAGCCAATCTGACACCCTATCGGGTAATTGCGGACCATGTGCGCGCAGCCGCTTTCCTGATTGCAGATGGCGTTATTCCAGGCAATGTTGGTCGAAATTATGTCTGCCGAATGATCATCCGCCGGGCAGCTCGTTTTGCCCGAAAAATCAACTTGAGCGAGCCCTTCATGGCAAAGGTGGCTGCCAAGGTAATTGAAAACTATCACCTGGCTTATCCTGAATTGAGTGCCAACCAGGCATTGATCGAGGATACTCTCACGGCTGAGGAGAAACGCTTTGCCGAAACACTTGACAGCGGTTTTGCCCAATTGCAAACGTACATCGATGAGCTGAAGATCGCGAACGAGACCATCCTGGACGGTAAACGGGCATTCGACCTCTATGCAACCCTGGGTTTTCCAATGGAAATCACGCGTGATATATTGGCTGAATCGAATTTGAATGTGGATGAAAACGGATTCTTTGAAGCCATGGAAGACCATCGCCTGGCTTCCGGTAAAGGCTCTGCCTTTGCTGAAATGAACGGAAAAAATACCGAGTTTTATGCTCAACTTTTGAGCGAACTGCAAATGCAAGGCAAGTTGCCGGCTGAAGGTGTACGCTACGATCCTTATACTTCTTTCACCTCAACAGCCAGGCTGGTCGCTATCCTTCAAAATGGCGAACTGATAGAAACTGCCCAGATCGGAGACGAGGTTGAACTGGTGGTTACCGACAGTCCACTCTATCTTGAATCCGGTGGGCAAATTGGTGACCGGGGCAAGGTGGTATCTTACCCCCTCGTTGCGAGCGAAGCGAAGCAATCTCCGGGCTGGGAGGTCGAAATTGACCGTACTTTCAAGCCAGTGACCGGTCTGATCTTGCTTGCTGGAAAAGTTAAAGAAGGCTCACCTCGAGTAGATGACACAGCCATGGTCAGCGTAGACATTTCATCGCGTCGTTCGACTATGCGCAACCACACTGGCACGCACCTGCTGCACGCCGCCCTGCGCCATGTGTTGGGTGAGAAAGTGCATCAGTCCGGCTCGGTGGTGGACCCAGAACGGATGCGTTTCGATTTCAACTACCCCCAGGCAGTATCGAAAACCGATTTGCTGAAGATCGAAGAACGTGTTAACCAATTAATTGCAGATGAATATCCGGTTCGAAAGACCGAGAAAACACTTGACCAGGCAAAAGCCGAGGGCGCCACTGCGTTATTTGGCGAAAAGTATGGTCAAACCGTCCGAACGATCGAAGTAGCAGACGAACGCGGCAGGGTTTCTTACGAACTTTGCGGCGGCACGCATGTGGACAATACCGCTGAAATTGGCTCTTTCTATATCCTCTCTGAGTCCTCCGTTGCTGCTGGTGTTCGACGAATCGAAGCAGTTACCGGCTTGGGTGCCTACTCTTTTGCCCGGGAGCAAATCACCTACATGAATGAGATTGCCTCCCACCTGCAAAGTAATCCGGCTGGTGCCCATAGCAAGGTTGAAGCGCTGGAAGCAGAACTCAAACAGACTCATCGTGAGCTCGAACAGGTGCGTATTGAAGTTGCCAACCAGGCCTTCAAGCAAAAACTGGAGGATGTCAGAGAAATTTCCGGTGTGCCGGTCTTGAGCGCGCTGATCCTTAACGCTGATGTGGATGCGCTGCGTTCACTGGCAGACCAATTCCGCCAGAAACATCCCAGCGGAGTGGTGGTGCTTGGAACCGTTATCAATGAAAAACCCGCCCTGATCGCGGCGGTCACACCAGACCTGATCAGTCGTGGTCTGAAAGCCGGAGACCTGATCAAGCGGGTCGCCCAGGTTGTGGGCGGCGGCGGTGGCGGACGCCCGGATATGGCACAGGCAGGTGGCAAAGACCCTGAAAAACTGGCCGAAGCGCTTCAGCAAGTGGAAGCCTATATACAGGAAAACCTGAAATAGCCCTATGGACGAAACGATAACGCCCTTACGACAGCAATACCTGGAGATCAAAAAAGAATATCCAGATGCCATCGTTTTTTTTCGATTGGGTGATTTTTATGAAACTTTCGACGATGACGCTCGCAAGACTGCCGAAGCGGTGGATATTGTGCTCACTTCGCGCCCGGTCGCCAAGGGTGTGCGCGTACCAATGGCAGGCATTCCCTTCCATGCGGTCGATAATTATCTCGGCAGACTGCTTGAAAAAGGTTATCACGTCGCCATCTGTGAACAGGTGGGCGATCAGCCTGATAAAGGTCTCTTCCCGCGCGAGGTGATCCGGGTGGTGACCCCAGGCACCGTTGTTGAGCCTAACCTGCTACCCAGCGGCAGAAATAACTACCTGGCGTGTTACTTTATGCAGGATGGAAAAGTCGGACTGGCATTCGTGGATATTTCCACTGGTGAACTGGCTGCCACCGAACTTTCGGGAAGCAATGTAGACGTGCTTTTACGGGGTGAATTGGAACGTCTGAGCCCCGCTGAGTTGCTGATTTCAGACAGTGCAGATGAAAAAGAAACCCTTGAATTTAACCTGACACGTATTCCCAACTGGTATTTTGAACCCGGACGAGCTCAGGAACTGATCAAGAGCCAATTTCGGGTGAGCAACCTGGAAGGGCTGGGGCTCAAACCTTATCCGCTGGCGGTGCGAGCCACGGGCGCTTTACTCAAATTCCTGCAGGATACTCAAAAAGGGTTGCTGGACCTCGAGCTCTCTTTCAGCACCTACAGCCTGTCTGATTTCATGGTTTTGGATGCTGAGACCCGCCGCAATCTGGAATTGACTGAGACGCTGAGGGATGGGAAAACAGAATGGTCACTGCTGGGGATTTTGGACAAAACCCAGACTCCCATGGGCAAACGCCTCTTGCGCAACTGGGTCAACAAGCCCTTGCTGGATATTGAACGGATCAACCAACGCCTGGATGCGGTGGCATATTTTTATGACCACGGCGTTGAGAGAAAGCAGATCGCCGAATTACTTAAGCAGTTGCATGATCTGGAACGCCTGGTGACACGCCTGGTGAATGGCTCTGCCCGCCCAAATGACCTGGTGGCACTACGGGAAGATTTGGACACGCTGCCTGGCTTGATCAACCTGCTGCAGAGTGATCAGCCTGCCTTGATCCCCGTTATGGAAGGTTGGAGAACTTATGAAAGCGAGCTGGATCTGCTGGAAAGGGCAATCAGCGATGAGCCGCCTGCCACGCTCAACAGCATTGGTCTGATCCGGGAAGGTTTTTCACAGGAACTTGACCAGGTCGTCTCATCCTCCAGGCACGCACGTGAATGGATCAATTCGCTCGAGTCATCCGAGCGGCAGCGAACTGGTTTGAAGACTTTGAGAGTTGGTTTTAACAAAGTTTTCGGCTATTACATCGAAATATCCCGCGGACTGGCAGACAAGGCTCCTGAAGAATACATCCGCAAGCAAACCCTGGTCAACAGCGAACGCTACATTACACCCGAACTGAAGGAATATGAGTCGCTGGTACTCAACGCTGAGACACAGATCCATGAAATTGAGGTGAAAGTGTTCCACCAGGTGGTTGCGCAACTGGCAAAATCGAGCCAGGCAATACTCGAGACTGCCCGCTGTATTGCCAGGTTGGATTGCTTGCTTTCGCTGGCTGATGTGGCAGCGCTAAAAAAGTATGTTCGCCCGATTTTGAGGCAAGAGAAGGGTATCAACATCCTGGAGGGACGCCACCCGGTAGTCGAGCAGCTTACAAGCCGTTCCCGTTATATCGCGAACGATACTGTCTTTGAAGAGGGCGAGATCATCCGCCTGATCACCGGACCAAACATGAGCGGGAAGTCCACTTTTTTGCGCCAGGTGGTGTTGATCGTGTTGATGGCACAAATCGGCAGTTTTGTGCCGGCAGATCAGGCAGAAATTGGCTTGGTCGACCGGGTTTTCACCCGTATTGGCGCCCAGGACGCCATTCATCAGGGGCAATCGACCTTCATGGTCGAGATGCTTGAGACGGCCAATATTCTCAATAATGCCACCCCACGCAGCCTGCTGATTTTGGATGAAATCGGGCGCGGTACCAGCACATATGATGGACTTTCAATCGCCTGGGCGATCATTGAGTACCTTCACAGTCATCCAAAATTAAAGCCTTTTACGCTCTTTGCCACACACTACCATGAACTGACCGAACTAGCCGAGCTTTTCCCGGGAGTGCGCAATTACAATGTGGCGGTCACAGAGGCGGATGAACAGGTGATCTTTTTGCACAAAATCGTTCCAGGTGGCGCTGACCGGTCTTATGGCATCCACGTTGCCCAGATGGCGGGGCTGCCTGCACCGGTGATCGCGCGCGCAAATGAGATCTTAAAGCAGCTTGAAGCCAGTTCGGGCACAACCCTACCGGATATCAAAGAGGAAAAAGAGCAGTTACGCTTGTTCCCGGAGAACAATCCCCTCATGGATGCCTTTAACAAGCTTGATTTAGAGTCACTGACACCTATCCAGGCTTTGAATAAGCTCTATGAATGGAAGAAAGCTTTTTTCCCGGAAGATAAATAACGGACTTTTTAAAAATAATTGCAGGGCGTGACAAAGTGCCCGTAGGGTATTGAAAGCGCCGCAATTATTGTCAAATCGAGCGAAGACGCGCTTTCAATCCATCAACACCGAAATTGAACCTAGGAAAATGAGTGAGCATGGCGGATTGAGGACAATTGAGTAACTCGTCACACAACAGCCTGATCGTCCTCAATCTCGCCCTACGGGAACTTTATCTCACCTTACGATGCTGCGTTAAGAGGACAAGAAAAGTTAAGCGTCGCTATCCAACCAATCGGGTTGACCGTTGAGGAAGGCTTTGCCAGGCATGGGCTTTTTTCCTTCAGGTTGGACCGTATCCAAAACCAGCAAACCATCGCCTGTGCCTATGGCAGGAAGCCCATTGACAACAAAACGCCCACAGGGATCACATTCAAAAGTCGGGTGAAGGTGAGCTTCGGTAATCTTTAGTCTTTTCCCTTGCCATTGATAGACTGCACCCGGCCAGGGTTGGTAAGCATTGATCCGATTGAGCAAGGTCTGCGCTGGAAGGCTGAAATCTAAAAAGCTATCCTCTTTAGTCAGCTTTGGAGCATAACTCTTGCGGGATTCATCCTGTGGAACTGCTGCCAAAGTGCCTCTCAAGTAGGCGGGCAAAATTTCAATCAGAGTTTTTGCGCCCAGGTGTGCAAGCTGATCGGAGAGTTCGATTGCATTGGTTCCGGGGCGGATAGGCACCGAACGCTGAGCGAGGATGCCACCCGTATCCATACCCTCGTCCATCAGCATGATCGTCACTCCGGACTCTGGATCCCCATTGGCGATAGCTGCCTGAATTGGGGATGCGCCACGCCAGGCCGGCAAAAGCGAGGCATGCACGTTGATGCAGCCTTTGGCTGGCATCTCCAGGACCGCCTTCGCTAAAATCTGCCCGAAAGCTGCCACAACGATCAGGTCAGGCTTCCATTCAGCCAGTTGGGCAACCGCAGATAGTTTGCGCAGTGACTCGGGTTGGAAAATGGGAAGACCCAAGGCTTGGGCAAGCGTTTTCACATCAGAAGGCTGCTCTTTGCGTCCCCGACCAGCCGGACGGTCAGGCTGAGTAACCACACCTACAACCTCATAATTACGGTGCAGTTCTTCCAGGGTCGGAAGGGCAAAATCAGGCGAACCCATGAAGACAACACGAATAGACATAAAGAAATTTTATCACAGACAGTTTTCTTTATACAAATTCTCAACAAATTGAGTATGTTGCAACAAGTAAGAGATTAGGAAGTTTGCGAGTTTGCAGGATGGTTTATA
>DOEX01000113.1 GCA_003532515.1 Anaerolineaceae bacterium
GTGTGTTTTTTATAGCGGTCAAGCTCAATTTCTTCATCGAGAGAGCGAACTTCACCATTCACACGCACACGAGTGAAGCCCGATTTAGTGATCTCTTTGAACAATGCCTGGTAAGTGCCCTTGCGTTCACGTACCATGGGTGCCAGCACCAGCAGGCGCGAGTCTTCCGGCAGTCCCAGGATGCTGTCCACTATTTCCTGGGCAGATTGTTTTTGGACCAACCGTCCGCAAACCGGACAATGGGGCGTCCCCACCCGGGCGAAGAGCAGACGCAGGTAATCGAAAATTTCGGTTACTGTCCCGACTGTTGAACGAGGATTATTGGATGTCGATTTTTGATCGATCGAGACTGCCGGCGAAAGCCCTTCTATCGAATCAACATCCGGTTTGTTCATCTGCCCCANNCTGCGCGGATTGCTTGACCACTTCCTTGCCGCAAACCGGGCAGTGCGGTACGCCCACGCGCGCGAATAACAGCCTGAGATAATCGTAGACCACGGTAACGGTGCCCACAGTGGAGCGCGGGTTGCGCGAGGTGGCTTTCTGGTCAATGGAGACTGCCGGGGAGAGCCCGTCAATGTAATCCACATCCGGCTTGTCCATCTGCCCCAGGAACTGGCGGGCGTAGGAGGATAGAGATTCAACATAGCGTCTCTGACCTTCAGCAAAGATGGTGTCAAAAGCCAGCGAACTCTTACCCGATCCGGAAATGCCTGTTAAAACCACCAGTTTGTCCCGGGGAATTTCGATGGTAATGTTTTTTAAATTATGTTCACGCGCACCGTTAATACGCAGATTTTCTTGACTCATTATTCTTCTTGCTCCGCGCAATATTATATCATTTGTTCTATATTTTTTATGTTGGATCCGTAGAAATCTGCGAATTTCTCGCGTGTTTTCGATTGATCAGGAAGTAAACCAAAAAACCAACCAGGATTGGGATCCAGAAGGAAATCAAGCGATATCCCAATACGACCACCAGGGCGATGTCATCCGGCACTGCCAGACTGGTAAAGAGTGCAGCCATGGAGGTTTCTATAATTCCCAGTCCACCTGGAACAATGAAAGCCATCTTTGCCAGCAAAAAAGGCAAACCATAACCAGCAAAAAGAACGCCAAGGTTAATTTTGTAACCAGCTGCAAGGAAGATCAAGTACATGGTAATCAGATCAAAAGCGTAGTAACCGATGGTCCCCACGAATGGTCTCAACCAGTTGCCTTTGCCCATCTGTTTCCAGGCATTGATCAATATGTTCAGATGAAGTTGCGTGGCTTCAGGGTCGTAAGGTTTGTTCCGAAAATGGTTCCAGTTCCAAAGAACCCAGTTAACCACTTTGAAAGCTGTTTTTGGGAATGCCAGACCGATCAGGTAACCAAAAGAAATAACGAGGAGCAAACCAATGAAAATAGAATATTGAATTAGCTGTGTCTCGGATAAATGACCTGTTAACCGGAGCGTGACAATGCCTGCGATTGCAATTAAAATCAGGGGAATATTGGCAAGCATGGAAGGCAACAAGCCAGCTACTACCGCATGAGATTTCCTCACACCTTTTTGTGCAAAAAGTCCGTAAGTTGTGGCTGCTGAGCCAACCCATCCGCCTGCCACAATGCCGATACTGTAAGATGAAAGGAAAATGGCAGTACATTCAAGTACTGAAAGGTTGTGTCCCTGGATATCGAGAACGGCTTTAAGCGAAGAACCGTAGCTGATATAAACCAGGCTTTCTGACACCAAAGCAGCCAGGACCAGCCACCAAACCATGTCCCTTAAAACAGTTACAGCTTCGTTAATATCGAGCATCTTCGGTAGAAACAGGTTGACAGCCAACCCAAGAATAACGATCAGGATGACTATCCGCCACGTTTTCTTGTTTTTTATTGGGGTTGTTTCTTCAGTTGATTCCATTTTTTCACGTCATAACACAAAAATTAACCGGAACAAATCCGGTGACGATTCTTTCTCATTCTAATCCAAAAGTCGCATGTTGCAGAAAGCATACCACGCGACCTTCAAGGCATATTCCAAAATTGTGAATTATTGTCGACTATTGTCGAAAGTATTCATCTTCACGGTTACAATCATTGAAAATATTAAACGGAGGACCGATGGCACAATCAGCATCAGACACCATTCAAGGGCAAGGGAGAATGATCTCAAAGAAAACCCGCATTTATTATGGTCTGGCAGGTATGGGGATGGCAATCGTATCGGGCATCTATGGTGTTCTACTGACCATCTATTACCAGGATTATCTTGGTTTGGAGGCAAAGTGGATCGCGATAGCCATGGTTGTTTATGCAGTCTGGAATGCGCTGAACGATCCCATATTTGGGCAAATTACTGACCGAACACGCTCCAAGTTGGGTCGCAGGATCCCGTATTTGCGATTCACAGCACCTTTCTTTGCGCTGACATTTAGCCTGGTGTGGTTTGCGCCTGAAAATGCACCCGATGTAAGCCAATTTGCCTGGATGCTGGTGACCATGCTGCTCTACGATACCTGCTACACCATCCTGGGTCTTGTGCATGGCACGCTCTTGCCAGAATTGAGCGAGTCTGACCAGGAACGCGGCAAGCTTTCAATCGTTTCGAGCCTGTTTGGTTTGCTTGGTACGCTCATTGGATTTTTAGTGCCCGATTTTTTCCGTCCAAAAGCTGGTTCTGCCGATGTTTCCATGCTCTCGCTGCAAATGTCCATGATCGCAGTTAGTATCATCGCTGCATCTCTAATTATCCTGGCTTCCTACAACATCAAAGAACGGCGGGAGTTCAGCCAGGTTGACAAGCCCCTGGATTGGTGGCCAGCGATCAAGAGCACGCTGACCAGCAAGTCCTTTATTATTTTTGTGGTCGCAAATTTCATGTGCACCTTCATGTTTTCTATTTGCATGGGCGCAATTTATTACGTTGCCGATTACGTGGTCCAAGGGGGTGTGATTCCACTTCTGGCAGCCTTATTCATCCCCCTGGCTGTTGGCGTGCCCTTGGTTCAATTCATCCTGAAGAAGATGGAACCGGTGGTAGCTTTTCAGCTCTATCTGCTTGTGTGTGGTGTGAGCTTGATCGTACTGACCTTTATGCCAGCTACGTTAATTCCGCTCAATATTGGCATTTTTGGTTTCGGTTATTCAGGCGTGCAGGTAATCAACTATTTATTGCTTGGACAGGTGATCGATGAGGATGAAGTCCGCACTGGTGTACGGCGGGAAGGTTCATTCTATGGAGCGAACGCCCTGGTCACCAAGCCAGCCCAATCGCTGGCGGTAACTATCACAGCCTCTGCGTTGGCAGCCGGGCAATTTGTTACCAGGGATTCTAATGCGGGCATGATTTTTCTTAATCAACCTGACTCAGCCTTATTTGCTATTCGGGCGGTGATGGGTTTGATCCCCGGCGTGACCTTGTTGATTGCCGCCCTGATTTTATTTGCCTTCCCCTTACGGGGTAAACGCTTGAAAGCGATCAAATCCCAGATTCTGGAAATGCACCAGAGAAAGCATGAAAAATTAGAAGCGCTCGAAAATCAAGCTTGATACGGAGGTACATATGAAAAGTTATCGCAAAGAACTGATTGTAAATGCCCCTACCCGGCGTGCTTTCATCAACATTACCCATGAGGTGGAACTCGCATTGGTGGAGAGTGGTATTCAGGAAGGCTTGCTTTTGGTCAACCCCATGCATATTACCGCTTCGGTTTTCATTAATGATGACGAAAGGGGACTACACTCCGATTACGAAACCTGCCTGGAAAAAATTGCTTCACACGCTCCGATAGAACAATATCGCCACAACGATACCGGTGAAGAAAATGCCGATGCCCATATAAAGCGCCAGATCATGGGGCGCGAGGTGGTTGTGGCTGTTACACGGGGAAAACTGGATTTTGGCACATGGGAGCAAATTTTCTATGGTGAGTTCGATGGCAGGCGACCGAAACGAATTTTGATTAAAATCATAGGCGAGTGAATTTGTAATCTCTCAGAGCTTGTACAAAGACTCGCCAAAGTGCCGTGTATTTTTTTATAATGTAATCAACATTAGAAATCAATACAAGGAGATAAAAAATATCATGACACACAAAGAAGATTGGATGAAGACACCTTTAGAATTACCTGAATTACCTTATGCTAAAAACGCTTTGGCACCGGTCATCTCAGAACAAACCATCGAATTTCACTATGGCAAACACCATAAGGCCTATTATGATACCACTAAAGACCTGGTGAAGGGCACTGCGCTGGAAGGCGCAACGCTCGAAGAGATCGTAGACGTTTCTGGCAAGGATCCTTCTTTGAAGAAGCTCTACAACAACTCAGCCCAAGCCTGGAATCACAACATTTATTGGAAAGAATTTGTTCCTTACGGTGAGAGCATAATGCCTGCCGAACTGGAAGAGTTGCTCAAAGAAGCTTTTGGCTCTGTTGAAGAGTTTAAAAACCAGGTGGTCACCAAGGGCGTTGGACANNGCAACCCCCAATGGCGACAATCCCTGGAAAGATGGCAAATCCCCCGTATTTGGTTTAGACGTCTGGGAACATGCCTATTACCTGGATTACCAGAACCTGCGCAAAAAGCACCTTGAAGAAGTCCTCGAAAAGATCGTGAACTGGGACTACGTCCTTGAACTGATCAAGAAATATAAGAATGAGTAAATTAGAGCATTGTTTCACTTTTCAAAAAGACGACTGCAAGGTCGTCTTTTTAGTCAGCTGGCTTCCGAACCCTGCTATGGTTAGGATTGAACCCAGCGGAGGATCTGCGAAAGCAAATGATTTTAACCACAACAAACCCTATCGTGCCAATGGATAAAGAATTTATCGTAAAAAATGTTGTTCTAACTGCAATGCAGCGGAATTGCACTTAGAAGCGCAATTGCAATTCCAACCGCAAAAACGTATATTTGCAATTTAAACTGCAATGGTGTATAGTATCTACCAGGTGAAGAAATGATTGCTGTAATCGGAGATATTATTAAATCAAAGTCCATCTCGGACAGGCAAAAAACCCAACAGGATTTGCGGGCGATGTTGGGCTTGGTAAATCAACGACATGAGGCATTGCTGGCTTCGAGATTTACAATAACCCTGGGGGATGAGTTTCAGGGTGTTTTCAAAGAAAGCACCGAACTTCTCCACGTTCTTGATGAAATTACTTTCTCATTGAAGCCGATTAATTTTCGATTTGGCATTGGAATCGGCAGGCTAACAACTGAGCTTGATCCCGCTACTAGCATTGGGGCAGATGGTCCAGCGTACTGGAAGGCGAGGGAAGCTATTGAATTCGTCCATAAAAACAATGATTATGGGCGGGCTAATATCCACCTATGCGTGCAAGATGCAGATGAAACAGTGGTCTTAATCAACGAAATACTCAAGTTGACTGCTCTTCAAGTCAGTGGTTGGCGAGATTCCCAGATCGAGGTATATAAGACGATCATGGAGGAAAATATATTAAATCCTGACGAAATAAATCACCAACAAATAGCAGAAAGATTGGATATTCTGACGTCTTCATTGACCCGACGATTAGAATCCAGTGGCATTAAAAGATATATGTTGGCTCGCAGAGAGGTAGAGTTGGCATTGAATAGGATCAATAAACGCTATGCATAACGGATTGCTTTTCTTAGTCATTTTGAGCGCTCACCTTGCCGGTGATTTTTACTTTCAAACAACTGCGCTGGCTGATAAAAAAGAAAAAAACTATTCTTCACTTCTCTTGCATTCACTGATTTACATGGTTTTTGTGGTCCTGGTTTTCTTAGTATTTGAAACTCCGTGGTGGTTTTTATTAATTGCAGCAGCATCCCACTGGTTAATTGATAGCGGTAAATGGTTGTTAAGGCAGACAAAGCTCCCAAAAACAAGGCTCTTCATCCTTGACCAACTGCTCCATTTAATCACTTTGTTGTTGCTTACAATGCTCACACCAGAATTAGAGATTCGACCCTGGCTTTCATTTTTACCAGAAACCTTATGGGCATGGCTTGCTTTGCTCTTGCTGATTTTGAGACCAGTCAATGTTAGTGTTGATATTCTGTTCAGCAAATATGCAACTGCGGCAAAAGAGGAAAGCAAACGGCAGAATATTGATGAGGATTTGAAGAGAAGAGACGCTGGTCAGATTGCTACCAGTGAACTATCCGAACACCATTCAGATAATCTGAAAGAACCACTGGAAGTTGAAGGTGCGGGAGCCTGGGTAGGCGCGCTCGAGCGAATCATCACTGTTTTATTTGCGTTCATGGGGCAATTTGCTGCTATGGGTTTACTGATGGCAGCTAAATCTATGGCCAGGTACGATAAAATCAGCAAAGGTCCAGCATTTGCTGAGTACTATCTTATTGGCACGCTATTTAGTATCCTATCTGCAATAGTTGCCTACTTGTTTGTGTTCAAAATAGTTTTCCCTGTTTCTGCTGTCATTCCACCAACCCCAATTATTTTGATTACACCAACACCAATACCTTAGGCTGGATTTCTAACTAAACAATCTGATAGCATGTAAAATTACGCTATGGAATTCAAACTTCACGCCCCCTATCAACCCACCGGTGACCAGCCGGAAGCCATCCGGCAGCTTGTCGAAGGTATTAATCAGGGTCACCACAACCAGGTTCTTCTTGGCGCTACCGGCACTGGTAAGACTTTTACGGTTGCCAACGTGATCCAGCAACTTCAGCTGCCTACCCTGGTGATGACCCATAACAAGACCCTGGCTGCACAGCTTTATGCTGAATATACCGAGTTCTTCCCCGAAAACGCGGTGGAGTACTTCGTATCTTACTACGACTACTATCAACCCGAGGCTTACATCCCCCGGCGCGACTTGTATATCGAGAAAGAAACTGACATCAACGAGGAAATTGATCGGCTGCGCCTGGCAGCGACCACAGCGTTGATGTCCCGGCAGGATGTGATCATTGTGGCTTCAGTTTCAGCCATCTATGGTCTGGGCGATCCGGATGCTTATCGCGCCTCTGTGTTGAACATTCCCAAAGGGCAGATCTACCGCCGCAACGCGCTATTGCGACAACTAGTCGATATTCAATATCAACGCAATGACCTGGAAGTGAAGCCCGGTATCTTCCGGGTGCGGGGCGACACACTTGAAATTTTTCCTGCCTACAGCGAACGCGAAGCTGTACGGATCAGCTTTTTTGGCGATGAGATCGAAGAAATCACCCGTCTGAATCCAACCACAGGAGAGGTTCTCGAAAAGCCGGATCAGATCGATATCTACCCTGCCAAGCACTATGTTACAGAAGAAAAGCGGATGGAAAAAGCCCTTACGGATATCGAAGCGGAGTTGGAAGAGCGCCTGGAATACTTCCGCAAGAACGACCGTCTTCTGGAAGCTCAACGGCTGGAACAACGGACACGCTATGACCTGGAAATGCTGCGGGAAGTGGGCACCTGCGCCGGCATTGAGAACTACTCCCGACATATTGATCAGCGTGCCGAAGGCACCCCGCCCTGGACGCTGATCGACTTCATGCCTTCGCGCTACCTGCTAGTGCTGGATGAATCTCACATGATGGTGCCGCAACTAAGAGGCATGTACAACGGAGACCGAGCCCGTAAAGAGATCCTGGTTGATTATGGTTTTCGGCTGCCGTCTGCCAAAGATAACCGCCCACTAAAATTCCCTGAATTTGAAAAAATGATGGGCATCACCATGTACACCAGCGCGACGCCCGGTCCTTATGAAATGGAAAAGACAGACCAGCTGGTTGAGCAAATCATTCGACCGACAGGATTGCTGGACCCGCAGCTGGAAGTCAGACCGACCAAGGGGCAGATCGACGACCTGATTGTGGAGCTACGTGCACGAGTTGAAAAGGGTGAACGTGCTTTGGTCACCACTCTGACCAAACGTATGGCAGAAGATATGGCTGAATACCTGCTCGAAATGGGTTTCAAAGTTCATTACCTTCACTCTGAGGTAGACACCCTGGAACGTGTGGGGATTTTGAGGGACCTGCGCCTTGGTGTATTTGATGTCATTGTTGGCATCAACCTGCTGCGGGAAGGTCTCGATCTGCCAGAGGTGTCACTGGTGGCGATATTGGATGCCGACAAGGAAGGCTTTTTGCGCTCCACAACGGCATTGATCCAGAATTTTGGTCGGGCTGCCCGCCATATCAATGGGAAGGTCATTCTCTATGCAGATAGGATGACAGACTCAATGAAACGTGCCATCGACGAGACCAATCGCCGTCGCCAGATCCAGGAAGCATACAACGAAAAACACAATATCTCGCCTGTGGGCATTACCAAGGCGGTGCATGACATCACTGAACGCCTGGCTAATGTTGCCCAGGGGGACAAAAAAGCTCCCAAAAGCGCTCGTGAGCTGGCTGCTACGATGGAACAACGTGAGTTGGAGCGCATGATCAAAGAGATGGAGAATCAAATGCGGGCTGCTGCCAAAGAGCTGGAGTTTGAACGGGCTGCCATGCTGCGCGACCAGGTATATGAACTGAAGGCGATACTGGTAGAGGATAGCAAACTGCCGCCGTGGAAAAAGCAAGCCCTGTTGGCAAAAGGATTGGGCGATTCGTAGGGAATAACGATCGATAATTTCGCAAGGAAAAGTAGGGTGGAAAGAGGTGGGTGAAAAAGGTGTTGCACCTAATACTTTTGACCCACCTCACTCCACCGATAAGAACTTCTGCGTTTTCGTTGTCGGAGTGAGACCGCACAAAAATCACCAACCCGATACGTTTTCGAGCGGTCTCATTCCGATCTACGAAGACCGCGTCTGTTATCCTTTAGTCTAAAATCTGACCTCAAAACGGTCGAACTCTCCCTGGTATGCGAACCAGGATTCGCGTACTTCATCGACCTTTCCCGAATGAGGACCGCGCCGGAGGTGCTTCAAAAAGACCTCCAGTGCCTCACGCGGACCTTCCGCCACCACCTGGACACTGCCGTCATACAAGTTGCGCACCCAGCCAGTGAGCCCTAACTCGTGGGCAGCATTCATCGCAAAATATCGAAAACCAACGCCCTGCACAGCGCCACTAACAAAAGCCTGCAGGCGGGTCATCTCAGTTTCCATGTTCCTCCACTCTAATTGAAGCGATCGTCGTCGAATTCACCAAATGAATATTCGTCATCGTCCGCAAGGTCATCGTCATCGGCGACATATTGCTGCCATTCCTCGTCGTCGAAGTCTTCTTCAAACGAAAATTCGTCCTCATCCTCTTCAAATTCGTCTTCTTCGTCCTCTTCTGCGACTTTGGTCTGATCCCAAGGCACAGATAGCAGTTCCATATCGTCACTGCCTTCAGTGAAGTTGAGCATCTCCATGGCTTCTTCCAGAAAAGCGGCTTCTTCGTCATCTTCAGCAGAAGCGAGCAGGGCATCAAACTTTCGTTCTACTCCTTCTCCACCAATTTGTGCCAATGCCCAGATAATTTCATGCCTGAGATCATCGTCGTCGACCACGTCAATCGCTCGTAGTAAATTCCTGCGGGCTTTTTTCAGGGCAAGCTCACCGGCAGCATGGACCGCCTGAATGCGCACAGCCAGGTTTTCGTGCTCAAGGTTTTCCAATACGCTGCCTTCCCACTGCTCATCTGCTGAGCGTCCCATGGCGAACATTGCACTTTCCAGCCAAAGGTCATCGCGCATGGCAGCTGCCTTGCGCAGCAGTGCCGGGACTTCTTCGCGGCTGGAGTAACCCAGGGCTTCCAGTGCTCTTCGTTTGACCAGGTCACTCTTGTCTTCAAAGTATGTGTGCAGCAGCGTGTCTTCGATCTCATGCAAGATCTCAGGTTTGATTTTTTCGATTTCTCCTAAATAGACGTAAGGTCCTAACGCGTTGGCAACCGCTGCTCTCACGGCTTTGCTGCGAGTTTGGTCTGCCAGCAAGCCTAAATAGACCGGGATGAGATGGCGATCTTCAGAACCGAAAAGCAAATCGATGGCCGAAATACAGACATCCGTATCCTCATCATCCAAGGCGATCCGGGCAACTTCTTCGTAAATCAATACCGGGTCATTTTCGGCTAAACTAACCAGGTCCTGTAAAAAAGCTTGCCGCCTTTTCAATGGCACTTTACTCCAGCAGCTCGCCAGCGTTTTTTGTTCACTGGAACTCAGATCTGAAAACTGGTAGAGAAGCCTGGAGGGAAACTGGTGGTCCAGATCCATCAGGGCATTGATTAAATTTTGGATAGAGTCGGATGCGTCCATAGCCACCTTATTACGGGCCCAATACTGGGTTGCGGAAATCCTGTATGGTAATAAAAACCATCAGTAGGATGAGGGCGTAGAAGAAAAGATTGTTGATAATGAGCGCTACTTTATCAGGGATACGCTTGCGCGTAATCGCCTCGATGACCAGGAAAAGGATTTGTCCGCCATCCAATGCCGGGATGGGGAGCAAGTTGGTGATTCCAACCGCGATCGAGATCATTGAGATGATCGAAAGTCGATAAATCGGGAATCCGCCGGTAGTGGCCACTGTGCTGGATTGGTCCATCTGGGCAGCGCTGCTAAACATGTCGTAGATACCTTTAATTCCGACCAGGCGGGCTTCTTCCGACGAAATCGCCCCCCGGATCAGGTTCACAGGGATCATCAAGGTTGTTTCCACTTGTAACCAGAAGGTCTTGAACGCCTGCCCAACGGATTGCGCAAACGGTAGAGATATCACCGGGTATGTGATGCTGACACCGATGGCACCTTCGTTTTCGGGGGGATTGCTGCGTGGCGAAAGCTCGACGGTCTGGCTGACGCCATCACGTACAAAACTCACTGCAACAGGCTGATCCAGGTATTGTTTGGTCGCGTTTGACATGTCGTCAAAACTGGCAATGTCATAATCCCCGACCCGGGTGATCACATCGCCAGCCGCCAGACCTGCAACCTGTGCAGGTGAATTAGGGGCGATTTCAGCTACCATGACCTTGCTGGTGTCTTGCCCGCCAGCAACCGAGAACATGACAATAAGCAGCAGGATGCCAAAAATGAAGTTCATCGTAGCGCCTGCCACCAGCACTAAAAAGCGCTTCCACTTCGGGGCAGCCAACAACCCGCCGGGCTCGTCCGCTTCGGTTTCGCCTTTGGGTCGCACAAAACCACCAAACGGGATCCAGTTGAGGGTGAAATCAGTCCCTTTCCAGGTGAATAGTTTTTTCAGCCTGGGGGGATAGCCAAAACCAAATTCTTCCACTTCGATCCCGAGTCCCTTGGCAACAAACATATGACCAAGCTCATGGATGAAGACCAGAAAGCCAAAAAAGAAAACAAACTGTAAAATAGTCCAAATATTACTCATAGATTCTCCTGAATCGTTATTATACCCAGATTGAAGGGAAGTACACTCAATGTGTAAGTTATAGGTGAATGGCTCACTATTCTTAACAAATTTCTTACTTGCACTGGTGGTATTTTTTGGTTCATAAGTAGCATAAGGTTTGAATCCGGATTTAGGGAGTTCAACTGAACAGGAAAGCACGCAGAGCAGGAGTACAGTCCGATCAACAGTTTCGCCAAGCAACAAAAAACCCCCGTGATCGCTCAAGGGGGTTGGTTTTTGTTCGAGGTTAAAGCTATGCCAGGGCGGTTTCGACCACCTTAGCAAAAGCCTGAGGATCGTGCACAGCGATAGCAGCCAACATCTTGCGATTAATGATCACATTGTTCTTGTGCATCCCGGCGATGAAGCGGCTGTATGTTGTGCCATTCATGCGGGCGGCAGCGTTGATGCGGGCGATCCAAAGCCGTCGCAGGTCGCGCTTGCGTTTGCGGCGGTCATTGTAAGCATACCATTGGGCATGCAGGAAAGCCTCATTTGCGCGTTTGAACAAATGATTGTAAGTGCCACGATAACCACTGTTATGGGCAATCAGCCGTTGATGACGGTGTCGGCGATATGGTCCACTCTTTACTCTTGTCATAATTACTCCTTTGCGGTCCCCTGGGCGTCAGACTCTACGTCTCGTTATAAACACCCAACAGCCACACTAAACCGAATACGACAGGACAGTCCTTAGTCCTTCTTGCTCATGTAGGGTGCCAGGCGCTTAATGTGCTTGACCAACCCGTTGTTGTTGACTTCAATCGTTTCTGCGAGCAAATATTTTGTTCGCTTAGAAGTATTACGGCGCAAGTGGCCTTTTCCGATTTTGGTACGAACAACTTTACCGGTACCGGTCATGCGGAAGCGTTTGGACGTAGCCTTATGAGTTTTTATTTTGTACTTTCCACTACTTTGTTTACGTGGCACGATCAAACTCCTCTAAGAAAATCCAACGGCTGCACACAATATCAGCCGTTGGTCGATAAACCAACCGCAAATTATACCAGATAATTTGCAAAGTCAATCAAAAAAATTTGTATTATTTTTTCGCAGGGACCAGCATCATGAACATAGTTTTCCCTTCCATATTGGGGGCTTGTTCAATTTCTGCTACGTCGCTCAACTCTTCTGCAATTTCTCTCAGGTCTTCCAATGCAAGCTCAGGGTAGGTGATTTCCCGCCCCCTAAAGCGGATGGTCACTCTCACCTTCATGCCACTCTCCAGCCAACGGCGCGCGTCGCGCACTTTGAAACCCTGGTGATGATCACTTGTCTTGGGGCGCAAGCGGATCTCTTTGATCTCAATTTTGGTTTGGGACTTTCGGGCTTCGCGTTCCTTCTTCTCTTTTTCATAAAGGAACTTGCTGTAGTTGATAATCTTGCAAACAGGGGGATCGGCATTCGGGGCGATCTCTACCAGGTCAAGACCTGCGTCATTTGCCCGGCGTAAGGCGTCATCTATGCTTACGATTCCTACGTTTTCCCCGTTTTCGTCAACAAGGCGGACCTTATCTGTGCGGATACGTTCATTAATTCGATGTTCTTGTTTACTACTGATCTTCTTTTTCTCCTTAATAATAAAATGCGAGATTTCTCTTCAAATCGGCGCTTTTTAATATTACCATAGGCTTAAAAGTTTCGTCAACAATTTGGAAGGGCTAGTAGACGCGATTTCGCAGATTTTCACTCTACAAGTTCACGGATTCAGAATGAAACGGGTAGAATAGAAGCCGGAGGACGAAAACAATGGACAATAATCTCAATTTCGAAAAATATGCAGATCTGATAGTGAATATCGGGCTTGGACTGCACGCCGGTGACAAACTGAACATCCGAATGAGCGAACACTCCTTACCCATCGCTCGACTGGTGGCAAAAAAGGCATATCAGAGAGGCGTCAGCGATGTGCGCCTGGATTTCTCAGACGATACCATCACACTCGACCGCTACTTACATGCGCCTGACGAGGCTTTTGGAAGCTACCCGGATTATCAGGTTGATTTTAACGAGAACCTCTTCAAAGATAACTACCACGTACTGAATTTGTACGCTCCCAATCCGGACCTGCTTAAGCCAGCCGATCCTGCCCGCATTGCCCAGTGGCAAAAGGTTGCCGGTAAGGCGGTTAAGCCGATTCAACATTACACTATGCAAAACGAAGTCAAATGGTGCGTAACCGCAGTCGCATGCCCAGCCTGGGCGGCTGCAGCTTTCCCTGAATTACCCGAAGAGGAAGCGATGCAAAAACTGTGGGATAACATTTTCATGGCAACACGCGTCGACCAGCCAGATCCCGTGGCTGCCTGGGAAGAGCACGACCTCAG
>DOEX01000139.1 GCA_003532515.1 Anaerolineaceae bacterium
TCTTCACTAAGGATTCTTTTCATGAATGATTCTCCTTGGGTAGATTGGCTGTCTGTGATTTGCGCCGGATGTATTCCTGAAAGGAAGCGTTCATTTCTTCGGTCGAGTAACCCAGACGGTCCATTTCAGTAAAGATGTTTTCCATCAGACTGTCGCGCATGGAATGGTGCAGCGCTTCCAGAACGGAGCGGTCTTCGGTAACGAAAGTACCCTCCCCGCGTTTGGCTTCGACGATGCGCTGCCGTGCCAGTTCCATGTACACGCGTGCAATGGTGTTGTGATTGACATTGAACTGTAAGCCGGCGTCGACCAACGATGGCAGCTTGTCGCCCGGAGCATAATCCCCGCGCAAGATCTGCGAACAGAGTCGCTGCATGATCTGCAGGTAGATTGGTTGATTGGGATCAAATTCGGCTTCCATCGACCTCCCCCGCATTATCCTCAATTTTGATGTCCTTCATGACTTCCAACCTACCATTTGATAGCAGAAAGGCTTTATCGCACAGCAGTTTGATTTCTCCCTGGCTGTGACTGGTGATCAGGATCGTTTTCCCCTGTTTACGCAACTCAATCAGGTAATTGTAAATCTCGCGCTGACCGTCGAAGTCCAGTCCTGCGGTCGGCTCGTCCAGGATAAGCAGTTGTGGCTCTTCCATGATCGCCTGGGCTAGACCCAGACGCTGGCGCATACCAACTGAGTACGTTCTGAAGGGCTTGCGGTCGTCAGGATTGAGCCCGACGAAATGTAGTGTCTCGTTGATCTTTTCTGATGTAGCTTTCCCGCTGATCTTGGCGAGCAGCAGCAGATTGCGCAAGCCGCTTTCGTTCTGCAAAAAGCCGGGATGGTCGATCAATGCCCCCGTCGCAACTGGGAATTCCACCTCGCTACCGATATGCTGGCCAAAAACCGTTACCTGCCCGCGAGTGGGGAGCATCAAGCCGACCAAAATGCGCAAGAAGACGCTCTTACCCGAACCGTTTGGTCCGCAAATAGCATAAATTCGCCCAGCCGGCATTTCAAAGTCCAACCCGTCCAGAACGACTTTTGGACCGAACTGCTTGCGGATGTTCTTGGCAGATAGGATGGTATCGTTATTCATTTGCATGTTTTCCTCTCGATTAATCATAAATTTTTGAATGATGGTTTTCTTAACACGTCAGTTTCAATGTGTACAGTTGGTTTCCGCTTACTCTTCTTGTCTTTGGATATATTCCGTTACCGCAGCGGTTGATTCCTTATAAACCTGGGCAACCTCCGTGGGGAGTTGGTCAAGGAAAAGAAGCAATGGTGGTTCCCAGCCATCATCCTGACCGCCATACAGCAATTCGCCATCGGCGGTATACAACGTCCCCTGATGTCCGACAATTCCCCCACTCAAAAGGTCGAAATAAGTCCTGTCGATATGTCTGCCTGTGGGTACCCAGGTTCCATCCTGCTGGCGATAGATGCCGGGTTTCAATGGCATCACGTCTTCCTGCAGGACGACCATTTTCCTGCCATTCACGACCTCTTCCCACAAATGCAGTTTATAAGTTTCGAGTTCACTACTTTGGGTTTCTCCCAAAAAGCGCGTGATGACTTCACTTTCGTAAAGGAGCTCGTATACATTACCCGCGTCTCCCATTTCACACGAACGACCCTCTTCAACTGGCATGATGGAGGGTTCTCTTTGATCATATAACCACGCCATTGTGCCATCTTTTAATTGAATTTGGCTAGGCAGGATCTGCCCTCCCCGGATGATGAAGAAAAACTGTTCATCACATTCGCCGTGCTCATTTATAAAATGGACACCTCGTACATACTGTTCATCAATGCTCTCTGCATATTGTTCAGCAATGCTCTCTCCCTGGATGTGTTCCCAATACAGGTACCAGCCAGGACGGGATAGCCACTCGATGTGTTTTTGCACCAGCATCTCCAGTATCTTGATGATTTCATCCGCATCTGTCAGCGGGTTATCTTCGGTGTAGGGAATGTCCAGGATGTCCGGCTGTATCTCCTTGCTCATTTCCAGAGTCTGGATTGGCGCAGCTTTCTGGGTAGGCGTTGGTTCTTGAATCGGCGTGGCGTCCGTCGGCGTAACCGTAGCAAGGTCGGATCCCGGGGCAGAAACGGGCGTCTGCCGGCAACCTGCCATTACCAGGATCAGACAGCAGAGACAGCGTGTGAAGGTCGGAACAGTCCTCATTGCGTTCCTCCCTGAATAAATGTTTCCAGCGCCTGTGCGGTCTGATCGTAAACTTGAGCGACAGGCTGCGGGAGTTCGTCGTAGAATTCGTAAAAAAATAGAACGCCGATATTCGTACCCGAGCGCCAGGTATTCAACTGCTGCCCATTCTGGTCATAAAATTCTCCACGTTCTCGAATTGGTAAACCATTTTCAGGGTCAATGAAAATCCATTGCAGTGACTGTGCAGGTAAATTGTATATCCCTGTACGCGCGTCGTAAATCGAGCCGGCTATTGAGGGATCTGTATACATTTTTTCCAATTCCAATACCAGGGTTTGCTTGCCGTCCAAATCCTCCTTCCATACGCGAACGTGTTTCTCAACACCTGGAAGGTCTTGGTTTATGAAATCCTGGAACCGGGCAACTTCGTCATGAAGAATGAAATCAAAATCGTCTCCGTTATCATTAAATGTGATGATCCAGTTGCTTTTCAACGTACAAAGGGGAGTAGTCTCATAGACAAATTCTGTGCTAAGATTCCCATCTAGTGGACTGATCCTCGCTGCGCTTCCGTTCTCCAAGCGTATCGTATAGGGTAAGATTTCTCCTTCAGATTCGAAATACACGAATTGTTCTGCACATCCCAGGTTCTTGTCTGTGACGTGTATCCAATAGTGTTGAATACGGGTGAAATCGCTGGCATCTGCTGTATCGATAGTGTAATGCAACCAACCTTCATGGGAAAACCAGGCCAGTTGTTGCTCCTGAAGTTGATTGAGAATCTGTTCAATCTGAGTGACATCCGTCAGTGGATTCGCTTCGGTGAACGAATTGTCCAGACCCGCTGGGGTTATTCCTATAGAATCTCCAGCAGCCGGTTGAGTTGGTTGCTCGGAGAGAGTTGGTTCCGGTAGTAGTTCAGCCTCGACCTTATTCGTGGCCAGGACAGGGGAAGGTACGACTACCGGACTGCAGGCAGCCAGTACCAACAAAAGGAGCAGTGCAAAAATAATACATACAATACAGTTCATCAGGATAACTCCTATTCTTCTTTCAAGGCTCCAATTGGCGACAGCGCTGCAGCATGCATGGCCAGGGAAAGCCCTGAAATCAAACCCACCAGCAGGGTAAAGGCGGGTGCAGCCAGCAGGGTAAGGACGAGCAGTGGGATGAGCCGGGCGGGGCGATCTTTTTCCAGAATGGCAGCCAGGGTTGAGCGTGGTTTGATGACCAGGTTGTACAGCCATTTTGAGTTAAAAAGTTGTTGTGATTTCTGTTTGCTAAGATCTGGTTCAAAAATTTTCTCGGTTTGATCGATTTGCATGGTATTCTCTTGGTAGAACATAACGAGCTAAACAACAACATTGGAATTAATAAGTATAGTACACTAGCTTGATGGTGTACTATTATAAAGAAGAATAGTGTTTTGTCAAGCCTTTTTACATCTCTTTTTTATTTGAGTTTGCTTTCGCATGAAACTGGTTTCGAGAGATGAAACCGGACGATTTTACAACAACCGTGTTAATAGGAAAGAGAAACTCGCGGACATTCCTGAGGATTGTATAGCTGAAGTAGCCCCATCAAGTGATCTATCATGCAAGGACCTGTTGGCACAGATTAGGTTTTGTGACAAGTTCCAATGGGTGATCACGCTCTAAAATGTCTGCAAGGAACTGAAAATTGGAGATATGTTTTTTGATTCTAATTCCTGGTACATGAGAGAATCATTCATCTCACAAACATTCCTGGAGAATTTTGGGAAGTTAAGATCAATCAAAGCTGGTTATTTGTAAATACGCCGTCCTTTAATTCAAAAACCTTGTCTGCCACTTCATCGATCAACGGGTCGTGCGAGGTTACCAGTAGAGTTACTCCCTCGTGATCGACCAGGCGGCGCAATAACGCCAACACCTGGCGCGTGGTAGCTGTATCCAGTTCGCCGGTTGGTTCGTCAGCCAGGATCAAGGCAGGACGGTTAACCATGGCGCGCGCAATCGCAACCCGTTGCTGCTGACCTCCGGAAAGTTCATCCGGGCGGCTGTGCATGCGGTTGGATAGCCCAACGGCTTTCAAACATTGAACAGTGCGCTGATGTGCATCGCGCATTCTTTTTCCAGCCAGGCGCAGAGCGAACTCGACATTTTCGAATGCTGAGTAAGTCGGCAGAAGTGCGAAGGATTGAAAAACAAAGCCCATCCGTTCACGACGCAAGTTCGTACAAGCAGCGTCATCCAGGGTGCTTAGTGCCTGCCCGTCAAAATACACCTCACCGCTGGTCGGTTGGTCCAGCCCACCGATCAAATTGAGCAACGTTGTTTTGCCTGATCCTGAGCGTCCTTTGAGTGCGATCAACGCTCCGCGCGGCACATCCAGGCTGACTCCGTTGAGCGCATGGACTTCTCCACCCGGTGTGACATAGGTGCGAGTCACATTCTCAACCCGTACAAGTAAAATGGATTTGGTTTCACTCATACAGCTCTCCGTTTCCAGAGTTTGCGTACACGTTGGACAAGTGAAACGGATTGCTTCTCTGGTAATGGTTCATCCTCGATAAAGATCTCTTCGTCGTCATTATGTTCTGTCGATGACGTGGTTGAGCGGCGATGGCCGTCCACAGGGTGCAGCAGGATGTCCCCTTCCTTCACTTCCAGCTGTACCCGTCCGCCAATGCCCAGGGTCTCGAGTACATCACGCGGGATCTGCACTCGACCTGCGTTGTCAAGCATAAGTAACTCTTCGAACACTGGTTGATGTTTCTTCTGGAGCATGGGAATAGACTGTTCCTTTACCCGCACGGTCTCGGTGCTGGTCTTGCCATCTCGAATCATCACTACCCGTTTCACATATTGACTGATGTCTGGGTCATGGGAGACAATCAATACCGTAGTCCTGTACATTTTATTGATATTTTGCAACATGCCATAAATGACTTGGGCCGTGGCTGAATCGAGTTCACCGGTTGGTTCATCAGCCAACAGTAAAGATGGTTTATTCGCCAACGCTACCGCAATCGCTGTGCGCTGCTGTTCGCCGCCGGAAAGCTGGTTCGGCAAATGTTTTCCACGTCCCTTTAACCCAACGGTCTCAAGAAGTTCCTCGGCTCGCGCCTGGCGTTGGATGGAGGATAAAGTTGTTAGACGCATGGGAAGTTCAATATTTTCCAAAGCAGTTAGGTAAGGAGTCAAGTTGCGGGTCGTCTGCTGCCAAACGAAGCCAACCAGTGTGCAACGGTAGTTGTCCAGCTCCCTCTCTGACATCTTCAGCAAATCTTGGCCGCCTACCAACACCTTGCCAGCCGAGGGACGGTCCAACCCACCAAGCACATTCAACAGCGTGGATTTCCCTGAGCCAGACTCGCCCACGATTGCGATCATTTCCCCATCGGAAACATTTAAATCCAACCCTTGCAAAGCGAGTACTTCCACACCGGTTTGGGAATAGATCTTGACCAAGTTTTCACAAGTGATCATTATTGCCCAGTCACTGTCTGGCCTTCATCCAGACCACTAAGAATTTCAATTCGATCAGCAGATTTTAACCCCAAGGTAACATTAGCCCTACGCTGTACTCCGTTACTCATGACATAAACGAAATCTTTACCCTGAAAAGTTTGAATGGCGGCTGGGGGTAACCACAACGCATTTTCTCGCATGTCGATGGTGACCAGGATTGTGGCGGCATCACCCAGGGTCAGGGGGATAGTAGAATCGTCCAGGCTAAAGTGCACAGTGGAATCCTGGGATCCAACTTCAGTAGTGGAAGATACCGTCAGTGGCAGGTTGGTGATTTTTGCCAAAAGGTCCTGACCCTGTTGAGAGGATAGACGAACTACCGCAACCTGCCCAATCCCCAACAAGCTCAAATCTTCCGCGGTTGGAACAGCCCTGATCTCCAAACGGGTCGGGTCGGCCAATGTTAGCACAGTCTGGAAGGCTTTGACCGAACTACCTGGTGCAATGCCTGACGAAAGCACCTGTCCGGTAAAGGGTGCGCGTAATTCCACCGCTTTCTGGGCTTTTTGAGCGACTGCCAGACTCGCTTCGGCATTGGCCAAAGCCAGTTTGACCAGCGATACCTCCCCAGTTGGATTATCGACCTGCCAACGCTCTACCTCGGCAGCCGCTTTGTTGTAATTAGCTTGCGCCAGGTCTAAATGGATTTGGGCCAGATCGATTTCCGCCTGATCGGTTTTCCCTTGAGCCCAGTTTAGATTGATCGTCGCCAGAAAATATGCCCGGCGAGCTTCGATCAATGTGTTTAAGGCATTTGCACGTTCCATGTCGGTCTCTGGGCGACTGGATAATTCGTCGTAATGGCTCTGTGCAACCGTCAGATTCTGTTGAGCAAGGGCAGAATCGGTGCGGTACTTCTCCAAGGTTAACGCATCGATAACGTGTGGATGATTGAGCGCGGATACTGCATATTTGGCATTTGCAAGTTCTGTACTGGTTTTTTGTAACACTATTTTTGCTTCTGCCAATTGAATGGGTGCGTCCAGCTGAGACTGTTCCAGTTTCAGTTGAGCCTGAGCGTAGGCTAACTCAGCCTCAGCCACGCCAGCTTGGTAGCGCTCCGGCTCGTCCAGCCGTGCCAGCACGTCGCCTTCCTGAACCGTATCACCAATCTGCACCAACACTTCCTTGACAAAGCCATCCGAGCGGAAGAACAGGTCCTGCTGCTGCATAGGCGTCACCCGTCCATTGAGTTGGGCTGTGCGAGTCACTACCCCGCGCTGAACAGAATAAGTCGGTTTTTCAGCCGTAACAGGTGTAGGTACCAGCGTTGGAGTAGATTTCGTCCCCGTACCGCTGCAAGATGCCAGTAAGATTACTACCGCAACCCCCTTCCAGATTTTATTGAACTGTTTCATTAATTGATCTCCTTAACCCAATTAAACTGTTTCACCCAATTTGACCGCTTGAAAGATACTCATACGACGTAACGTAACCACCAGCGCAGTGATTCCTGCCAGAAGTGCCAGCCCGAAGAGCAGGTATACCCACCCAAGTGCACCCCAGGCAACCTGGCTGATGTTTGACAGGGTTTCTACTCCGGCACCAATGCTGACCGGCAAATAGGGAACAAAGAGATGCACCGCCAGCACCCCTACTCCTGTTCCAATTAAAGTGCCACTCAGTACCAAAAAAGCCAGTTCGGCTGCCAGCCCTGTACGCATCTGGCGCACGCTTAAGCCAATGGCTCGCAGTACGCCCAACTGGATGAAGCGCTCACGGAAAGAAAAGAGGGTATACAGGAACACACCTACCAGTGTCAGAGCAGAGGAGGCTAAAAAGCCAACCGAAAGCATCCCCAGTACACCCTGCCGCCCGGGCGCCTGGAAGGCCTGTGCAACTTGCGCACGCGCGTCCTGTACCGTGACAACTGCCACGCCCATCTGATTGATGCCCTCAACAATCTTGGCGGTGTTGGCTGCAGGTGTGGTACGCAGCCAAACGGCGTATGGCTGTAAGCTGCCTAACGATTCGAAAATCGTGTCCAGGTTGGTGACAAACAACGCTCCATCCTGATCCGGCTTCCAGGTTGGAAAGCGGGTAAACACGCCCGCCACCGTAAAGGAAATAGTGGTTGCCTGACCACCTATCTCTATTCGCAATTCGAGTGTGTCGCCGGTATTCAGGTTAAAGCGCTCCCAGGTTCCTTGATCCACCAGCAGCGCGTCCGGGCTGGAAGACAGACGGTTGAGCAGCCCGTTGAGGGATTCGGCAGCAAAGTCGTCCCGAAAGAAAGCAACTTGGGAAAAATCTGCCGTGTCAATGCCCATTATTTGCCCGTTGGCGTTACGCCCCCCACTGGACAAACTCACGGTGTAACTGCCAACCCGTGCTGCTGCCTGCACCCCGGGTAGATTAAGATGGTCGCTGATCGGCAAAAAGTTCCACAAACCGCTGTCGGCGGGGGTGGTGTCGTTTGATCCGGTAGAAGTGTCAGGTACAAACTCACCACCTTCAGCCAAATTAAGATCTGCACCAGTGGCATAGTAGATACTATCCTGCAGGGTTTGATCCAGTGAATGCGCCTCCGAAGCGACAAATGTTGCCAGCCCGATCGTGAGCGCTGTGAGCAGTAGCACACCTTGGTAAGTGCTACCCGAGCGTGCAAACTGACGTAGCACGTAGGTGGCGGTCACGCCCGGCAAACGGGCAGCCAGAGCAGCCAACCCATCCAGCAATGGCGGAAGAAGGCGCATTATGAGCAAACTTACCCCCACTAGAAATAAAGTTGGCAACAAAAATAACAGCGGATTCTGGAAGGGATCGGTGCTGCCTACGGCGCGCCCCAACAAGCTCAGGCGACCCTGAGCACGCAGGGTGTACCACCCGTACAGAGCCGGGACCAGGCACACGCCATCTAAATACATCCGCTGCCACAGCGGTTTGCGCCGGGTGCGGGCGCGCTCTTGCTTGTATGACACAACAGTGTCGCGCCCGGACTGCCAGACGGGGAGCAGGCAGAAGGCAATCCCCAGTAAGACAGCCAGCAGCGCCAGCGCAACAGATTGCAGGGAAAGCTGCGGGGTGAAAGCCGGCAGACTGGAAAAATCCAGGAAGGAGCGTGTGCGCCCGACCAAACGAGCCAAAGCCAGCCCAGCCGGCAATCCAAGCACCAACGCTCCCAGCCCCAGTATGCCCCATTCCACCAGATATACAGCTAGAATCCAGGTTCGTGGTGCGCCACGGCTGCGCAGAACTGCAATTTCGCTGTGCTGGCTGCGTACGAACATCCTGGCTATGAGAGAGAGGAAGAAAAGTGCCAGACCCAACACCGGTGCACTGAAAGCAAATAAGGAACCGGTCAGCGCCTGTGCGTTGCTGCGATACTGGCGCAATGCTGGGGCAGGTGAGGTCTCCAGGTCGGTATGGGACAGAATAGCGTTGGCGCGATTCTGCACAGCGTCAATACGTGCCAACAGCCTGCCAACGCGATCACTGTTTACCCCACTGCCATCCAGCGCCAATCTCCAGGCAGCCTCATCCACCGGCGCAGGCAGCGCTTGGGTGGCAGCCCACCAGGAATCTTCTGGAACAAGCAGCTTCTTTTGGAAGGAGTCGGATGGGTACAATGCCCAGAAATCACTTTCAGGATCATTGGCAATCCAGAGACCACTAATGGTTACCTCCTGACGATAAGCTGGAACAGTGCCATTAGCCGGGTTGAATAGGGCATAGGTCTGGCCAACCTGTAAATTGAGGACATTTGCGAGGTCGAGCGCAGCCAACACTTCAATTGTTTCGCCGCTCTCGTCCAACGAGCGGGGCAGGTTCCCCTCTACCAATTGGATGTGGTCGAATACGTCGGTAAGAAATGCCAGTTTCACCCGGTCGAGCCGGTGATTCGAAACCAGGTTTTCAGCATTTGGGTAGAGCTGTAAGTTGGCTGTAGCAAAGTAGCGGGTCAATCCCAGGCTTGGCAGACCCAGTTCCGCTGCGGCTTGTTCGCTCAGGTAGGTGTCTGCCGGCTGATATTGGTCCTGGCTGACATCACCATACCAACTCCCAATGTATCGAAAAACGAAGTCAAATGGTTGGCGATTGCCCGTACCCGCAGACAGGGAGGTACGCAAGATACTGGCATTGATCCCGTCTGAATATACCGGAATGGCAGTCGCCAAGGCTACAGACACCAGCAGCCCCAACACCAGGCCAATCGACAGCCAGCGGTGTGACCAAAGCCGTTTGAAAGCAAAAGCGATGGCATTACGGTAGATCATTTCAGGGAATGCTCGTTTGCAGAGTGAGTAAGACATCGTATCCATTTCTTGGTACTTGGCTTAATTTGAATTGCAGATTCTCATATGCCTCAGGATATCGGCTTCCATACCACCCGTGTTCGAGACCAAATTGAACCGATTGTGTTACCTGTGAAGGCAGAAGATTCCAAAAACCACTAGACTCCGCTATTGAAGATCGTACCGGTAATTGCCAAAGAGTCGCAGAAGTTTCTGTTCCACTCCTCTGTTTTGAAAGGAAATCTATCCATTTCCAGGCTGCCACCGGATCATTTGCTTGCTTACTTATTGCAAGACATGAAACTTGGATTGGGGAGGTATTAGCTAATTCATCACTGATCGGGAATGGAGCAAAACCAGCCTCCATAATAGCTACACCTGCCATCGGGTCATCAGGTGAGTAAAGTTTGCCGGTACCCGGCAAAGAACTACCTAAAGCATCTACCCACATTGCCGGGTGATATTCGTTAAATAGCTCATTCCAACTCTCCTGGTACTCTGGAGAAAGTTGAATATCTTTCAAGGGATAAATGGTCATCTGATTAGCCAGGTCAAAATACCAGCTAATCTGGCTGGCTAATTGTTCTGGTTGGATGCTGCCTTGCCCTGCAACCAGGCTTTGATCAACGATTGGACTTAATATGGACTGATGAGAACTGCCGTTGTCGGCAAAGCTGTATTGTTTGTTTAACAGGCGAACCGTTTCACGAAACTGGTCCCAGGTCCAACCTGGTGAAGGATAAGATAGTCCAATCTCATCGAAAGCTTTGCGATCATAAAAAACACCTGTAATACTAATTATTCGGTGAGGTACTCCAAGTAATCGTCCTTCCGAATCTCGGCAACCCTCTAAAGCGCCCGGCCAGAAATCATCAGCAGCAAATTGTTCGTCTCTATCAGCATAAACTTGTAAATCCAGAAAAATATCCGATAGATTTTGTTGCCCTGGGATAAACTCTATGACATCCGCTGATTGTGCTGCCCGGACAAAGTACTCACCGGGGCTATCTACTGCGCTATATGCCGGAGGAGCAACATAATCAATGACAATTCTTGAGTTCTCTTGAGAGAACCGAATTGCCAACTCCCCAAATTGCTTTTGTGCTTCATCATCTGCAAGCATCGCGATTTCTCCAGCAACGTTTGTAAGGCTGACCTCTGGGAAATCCAAATTCATCTCTTGTGTTTCTAACTCTTGTGAAGCAGATACTGGCAAGAAAGTATCGTTAGTCGGAAAAGTTGAAGTGGCTTGACCTGGAGTGGCTGACTTTTCAGTGCTTATCGGAGCGCAGGCTGAACAGAGAATTACCAATCCGACAAAAAAATTTACACAGGATAATTGTTTCATTTTTTACTCCTTTATTCCCTGCGTTATCACTTCACACTGGTTGTGGCACAGCCCTGAATTTCGTCGAGCCTTGATAAACGGTTCGCTTCTGTCAGTCCCAACCCATGGATACAATCCAGATAAGCATCTGCCTGTTGCTGAAGGTTGGTCAGAATTGGTTCAGGAGGATTCCCTGCCAAAGCCAACCCCACGACTTGCGATTGCCAGGAAATTAACGGGTCGAGTACAGGGTTGTAGGAGAATTGTCTTGCTTGAATTACTTGTTCTAAAGCAGAACGGTACACTTGTGCATTTTGGGCACCCACCTGGGCTTCCCATTGTTGTGAACCAGCAAGAGAGCGTCTCATAGGGATAGCATCTGAAATTGTCCAATGTTCAGAAAGATATTTAATCCAGTTCCAGCACTCATTCGGGTATTTGGATTGGATCGAGATATAGTATCCATATTCGGAACCCATGCTCAACAGAGGATTCGTGGTTTGTGTAACAGGTAACGCAGCCACACCTGGTTGGAAGGAAACAGCACTGGTCTCAGCGAAAGGCGCTCCCATTGGCGAGACCCAGAAAGCCAGCTTTCCGCCAGCAACCATGTTTTCCACCTCCCGGTAATTTTCAGAATTTACGGTAATAAACACCCCACTATTGTGTAAACCGGCCAGCCAGCTTAGTGAGTTCCTCATTTCAGGGGTATCCAATGCCACTTCTGGAATTTCTGAAGCAGAATCAAAGCTTAAACTACCCCGGCCGGCTAAAAATAATGGATCTGACCAACCGGATTCAAAGAGAAATCCATATATTTTTTCACTAGAATGGGTTGATCCTACAGCGGTAATCATTTCTACAAATTCTTCGAAAGTCCAATTTGTAGAGGGTGAGCTTAAGCCATAACTATTAAGAAGGTTAGGATTAAAATACATTAAAAGGGGACGGTTGAAGGCAGGAAGACTGTATAGATTTCCAAATGATTGGTTGTTGGTTAATCCAGCATAAAAATCCTTAGTAAAAGCAATTGGCTCCTGATCTATGAAAGGATTCAGAGATAAAACACCTTCGCCTGAAGCACCTGTATTCATTAAAAAACAATCGGTTTGTTGCTCTGCCAGTGTAATTGGGTCGTGACCTGCATCTGGAGATATTCCATCAATATCCTGAAAGAGAATGCTTGTTTCTGGGTTCTCATCCTCAAAGTTTTCGGCCAAGGCTTCTAGTTGCGAGGTGTACTTGCCTCCCAAACCATAGAATCGCAATTCGACTTTATCATCATCAGAAATACTTGATTTTGGTGTAGAGACAATGACAGGAGCTGAGAATTGAGTCGGACTTGTTTCTGCTGATTTTGATTGCAAAGCGGTGTTTATAGCGCTTTCCAATGTAGCACCCCCGGTTAATCCATTTTGCAGACCTTTTTCAATATCAGCAAACACCTGTGGCGAGGTTGGACCAAACCAGCCATGATTGAGAATAAACCGAACGCTTGCTTCTGTTCCTTGTGGGAGAGAAGCCCAAATATGGATTGAGTCTGCAATTGACTTCCTGGCCGGAAATTGCACCAGCGGATTTATTGAACCTGTTTTGCCCCAGCGGTCGGATAAAAATTTGATCCAATCCCAGGCAACCTGAACATCCTTGGTTCCGCTACTCATTGCAATGCATCGGGTATGGATGGGGGTAGTGCCTTTATTTGGATCATTGGCATCCACAGGAAAGGGTAGAAAAACGTTTTCATCAATTGTCCTGCCGCGAATACCCGGTAGAGAAGCATTGATGGATCCGACCCACATTACTGGAGGATTCTCAAAAAAAAGGTTTTCTCGAAAAGCCAATCCCTGTTGACTATTTGCCCCGGATTTGAACGGGTAGATCATCCCATTTTGAATACCAGTGAAATACCAATTTAATCGATCCGCCAATGCTTGGGAACTAAAAGTTTGGCTTTCATCGGTGATAATGACGTCAATGATAGGGGCTAAGATCGAATCAGCTAGATTTAATTGATCAAGTAATACAAATCGATTCGTATTTTCTTGCGAGAGCTCTTGAACAACCTGTGTAAAATCGCTCCAGGTCCATCCTGAACCTGGTAGTGCCAATCCTACGGAAGTAAATGCTTCCTGGTCGATATAGATTCCGGATAGCTCCAGGCTGAGTGGTATACCCAGAAGACTATTATTTTCTCCCTGACAGCCTCGAAAAGCTCCCGGCCAAAAGTCCGAGCCCGAAAAACCCTTTTCCGCTTCTATTAATGGCTGTAAATCCCGGAAATATCCATCTCCTGTGTCAAGAGATTGACCAGGCAATAGAATTACATCAGCAGTTTCTGCGGTATTTTTCACTTCAAGAGACTGATCGGATGGAATGGAGACGAATTGGACCCGATAACCAGGATATTGTTGGTTGAACTCCTCTATCATTGGAGTAAATATTGTGCGTTCCTCTTCCGAAGCGGCAAATGTGAGCGTATAACCATCTGCGGTATTTTGATGGTCGACTGTTTTGGTGATGGCAAGAGTTAATCCTATCACTCCGATCACTATCGCACCTATCCATAGGAGAGTATTTTTTTCTCTTCTTATCATGTGGTAACCTGCATTTATATCCAATGACAATCTTTATAAAAACTAAGCTTCAGGTACTTCTAAAAGCGAAACTTTCAATCTTCAAAAGATGGATGTATGCTCTCGGCGATCCGAATCAAATCTTCCTTATTCATGTTGGTGACCATTTCAGGTTGCCCACCTTTAGAAAGTTGGAACCAATGGTCGCCATCATGCCAGCGCAGGGTCATGCCCGGAATTTGAGTTGACCAGGTATACTGGGTCTCCCCAGAGGCGAGCGCCCACTGCCCGACAACAAATTCCGCTGTTTGTCCGTTTACTGCCACCGTTTCTATAGATTGAGTCGGAACCCTCCCCCAGTCATCTTCACCAATGGCGCTGATCCTGGTGGGAAACTCCCCAATACCCTGAGCAATCCAGATGGAACGGTCTGTACCTTCATATCCATGGTAACCGTAATACAAGTTAACGATTTTACGATCCACATCAAAATCCATAGAACTGAAGAAAAGACCGAATTCCTCCGGTTGGATGGCAAACACTGAAAAACCGATGTTGCTTTCTGCAAAGGAAACCTCGCAGAGGTAACGTTCTTCCAATTCATTCTGGGGGCATGACTCTGCCAGTTTAGCGGCTTGAATCGCTAATCTTGTGGATTCATCGTTGGATAAGGAAGCCGTTGCCACTGGATGGGTTTGGTCATTTGTGGGGTAAAAGAAATGGAGAATTTGTTGAGCGAACGTCTGACCTGGTGAAGTAAATAGAGTGAACAGGATCACTACCAATACGAAAGACACCAGGGCAAAAAGAGGTTTGCGCGAAGTTCGAGGAAAGAAATTTTTCTTGTTGTCTTCACCTATTTTTTCTTTGGCTTTTAGAGTGAGTATGCTGCCCAAGCCAGGCAAAAAGTCTGGACGAGGGGATACAAGATAAATATCTTCAAGCCCTTGGTTGATATCAGCATCAATGTGGTTATCCTTTCTGTCAATCATTTGAATCCTCCATTATTTGCTTAATTTTTTCAATTAGCCGGTAAAACGCCATCTTCACAGACGCCGGTGTACGATTCAACACCGCAGCAATATCCAAAAAACTCAAACCGGCTGCATATCTCAAACGGAGCAATTCTTGGTCATCATTATCCAATGACTGAATAATTTTGATTAATCGAGTCCGTTCTTCTTTTTTTATTATCTGTTCGAGTACATCAGGGTTAATCGAAACTTGATCATCTTCTAAGGACTGATTTGGATGAGAATGGCGAAAGTAGTCAACCGAGCGTCGCCTTGCAATCGTGAATAACCAGGCAGCAAATGAACCATTCGGTCGGTAATTGTCAATATGCTCAAGAGCATCTAAAAAAACCTGAGATGTCAGGTCTTCTGCACCAGCCATGTCGCCCACCCGGTTATAAACGTAACGGTAAATTCTGAGAGAATACCGTGAATATATTTCAGCAAAGGCGGATTCATCTGAATGAACTACCTTTGCCAGATCAGCATCCTCGGAGGTGGAAGCATTCAATCTGGCTGCTTTGAAGATATTTTCCATCAAGTTAATTATTTCTCCTGCTTGTCATTATCCTGCTGAGTGTTCCCATTATCATCAATCCGGGTCAATGGATTGATTAAGAATCGTCGGAAAGTCTAAAAAGTAACAAATTTGCATTATCAACTACGTTGATCATTAAAAACTGATCTTTGTTTTCACTGACGTCATAGATTCCATTGCCGACCTGGTGCAGCCAAAGCTTGTTTCACAAACATTTGAGAGCAAAAGTAAAAGCGTTGCGATATACCAAGTGATTTTGTCCTCTCAAAGGTTTCACTGCCAGGATGGGTCGGCTTGTTTTGCGCAGGTCATTACCTCTGCTTGCAAATCCTTGTCACTGAGATTGGATATATTCGCGCTTGCCAGGCAGCTCAGGTACGCGTCTGCTTTTTGCTGCGCCTGTATCAACGCCTGCTGGGGGTCATTTCCCTTGATCACATCAGCCTCAGCCTGGCTTTTCCAGGACTCTAGAGGCATTTTGAGAGTATTGGATTGGGTTTCTGCATCTTCTGTTTGTACTCGCGCCAGCGCCGACCGGTATATCGCTGCATTATCAGCCCCAACGCTGGATTCCCAGGCCGGTGAGGCGGCCACTGATTTACGCGCCGGGATACCGTTCAACGCGGCCGGCTGATCTGAAAGATATTTTGCCCACAACCAGCATGCCTGTGGATTTTGCGACGAGCGGGAGACGTAGAAACCTCGCTCTATACTTGCATCGAACGAACCATTCGATTTTGAAATGACAGGCAGTGGTGCAATACCGATCTTGAAAGAAGGATTTTCACCATTGAAGTACAATTCTTCCTGCTCTCCGGCCAGGGCGGTCCAAAAAGCGACTTGCCCGGAACGGATCGCAGTTGTAATTGAATTCCAGGCCTCTTCACCCGAGGCTGATTTGTACAGCTCTCCAGATTGATACAATCCGGCATACCAGGCCAGAGCATTGGCCATTTCGGATGTGTCCAATTTTGCGACCGGCAGAGCTCCAGTGGTATCAAGCCAATGGATATTTCGACCTGCGTATAGCATATCCATGGTATCCACCGCCTGACTCTCGGGTAAAAAACCATAACTTGTATCCGTTGGCGAGATGGAGGCAACCGTGGTTATCTGCTGCATGAATTGCTCGAAAGTCCAGTCTGGGGTTGGGGGTTGCAACCCTCGTTTGCTCAACAGATCGGCGTTATAAACCATAATGGCCGGCTGGCTGGTCAATGGCAAATCATACAACTTCCCTTCGTATCGAGAGGCGTTCAGTAGTGTCGGGTCATAATCTTGTTGGAAAGATGAATTTTCTCCATCCAGCCAGGTACTCAAATCAAGGATTACTCCTGATGCAGCCGCTCCGGCAGAATCTACTTGGGAAATAAAGCAGTCAAAACTATTGGTCAGTCCCTCATAATAACCTTTGTCGGCAGGAAAAGAATAACCGGTGGACATGCTGACGAGAATTTCATCACCATGGTCCTGGTTGAAACGTGCAACCAGCGTTTGTAAAGCTGCCAGTTCCTGAATGTTGGTGTTGCCGGGGTAGAAATTGATCCGGTCTGCATTAGAAACACTATTTTGGCCGGGTTGGGGGGTAGCAACGATAATTAGGTTGGAATCTGCTACAGGCCGGGGAAGAGATGCCATTTCCGAATTCGCGTCAGTCAGCGCCGAAACGAGACCGGTCTCACCGGCAATCGTTTTTTCCAATGCGCCATACACCGCCTTCTCCGCAGCCGGGTACAGACCCTGATACCAGGCGTGCTCCAGCCCAAAACGCACGGCCGGTTCTGCTCCGCCAGGTAGACTGTTCCAGAAACTCTCTTTCTCGGCCACCGACTGGCGTGCCGGGATCGTGACCAGCTCGCTCATCTGAGTTTTATCATGAATCAGCCAATGCCGGGATAAGAATTTGATCCAGGCCCAGGCTGCTTGCGGATGAGTAGAACCGGCACTGATCGCGGCACAGCTTGCGGCTAAGGGTGTAGTACCTGCATTGGGTTCGTCAACGTCAATTGGGAATGGAGCAATCCTATATTTTGTGACGGCCAGGTGAGTGGCAGGGTCGGTTTCTTCCGAGATGCCTGCCAACCCGGGAATCGGTTCTTGCAGACGCCCCAACCACATGGCAGGCGCCTCATTGGTTTGGAACATCTTACCCCAGCGTTCATCCGCCTGCAAACCGGCTTCACCGCCTGCAGATCCCTGGATGGGATAAAGAATCCCCGATTTGGCCAGATCCACGTACCACTGCAGGGTTTGTGCAAGCGCATTGACATCGATCTCACCATCGGTCGCTGCCAGGCTGGCATCAATGAGGGTTCCTAATACAGAGCTATAAGGTGGATCAGCATATCCATAACGAGTGGCTCCACCCTCCTGGCGGGTTAATTCTTCGGCTGCCTGGCGAAAATTATCCCAGGTCCAACCGGGCGTGGGAACCGGCAAACCGGCAGCAATAAATGCGGCTTCGTTGTAGAAAATTCCGCTGAAATAGATGGCAAGTGGAATACCCAATACTCTGCCTTGTGCGTCCTGACAGGCAGTCAATGCATCGGGCCAGAAATCGTCCGGCTCGAAGGATGCATCAGAGTCGATTTGAGGCTGCAGATCCCGGAAATAGGAACTTAACTCTGCCGACCGCCCGATGATCAGGGTTGTATCGGCACTGGCAGCCATGGTGCGATAGTTATTTTCCTCTACCTGACCGTATACAGAAGACGTGGGCAGGGATACGAACTGGACGGTAATGGACGGATTCTCTTGATGGAAGGCGTCCATCAACGGTTCATATAAAGCCTTGTCGACCTCGTAAGAAGCGAAAGTGATGACTACGTTCTCCTCCTCGATATTCGAGCTGCCGGTAGCGGGTTTTTCGGCTTCAACGGTTGGCAGGCCGGTAACTTCTTTTTCTATCCCATCGGGCACAATCGTTGCCGGAGTCGATTGTCCAGCAGTTGAGCAGGCTGCCAGCCCAAGAACGAGATCCAGGCAAACGAACAGGCGAATGAGGTAATCAGGTATTCTCGAAATACGGTTGTTCATGATCGTATTTTTCCTTTGCAAAATTGTTTATGAATATATATGAGTGCTGCCAATCGCGGGCTATTTCATACTCTTCGCGATCGTAATCAGATCTTCCTGGGTAATGTCTGTACCCATATAGGAAAGCTCGAAAGCCATGCCGTTCGTTTGCCAGCGCAGTCTCTTGAGATAAGGATCCGCATCCCAGACCCAGCCGCAGCAATCAGTGCCGTGCCATGTCCCTTCAACGTATTGACCAGTGATTTCGCCAATCTGCACAGTCTCGAAGGCTCCTACGAGCGTGCCGGGGGAGTATTGATCGATTTCAGTATTCTCTCCAACGATAAAGCCGCTTAAGTCGTATAGACCGGTCGATGGAATGATTTGCTCTTCCAGCACAAGACCATTCGTTGTGGGGCCCATATCCTGACTGAGTTGATAAAATATACTCACAATCCCTTGATCCGGTTCAAGGGATGCCCCCAAAAGTGACAGGAATCCAGGCAGCTTTGAAGGTTGGATTAATGTAAATCCGGTTCTTTTCCCGGCCTCAGCAATCGTCAAAGGGTAATCTGCTTGCAGATCGTAGTACTCTGTGGGTGTTGCACTAATTTCAGACCCGGGAGTACTCCTCGCAGATACAGGCTCAGTTGTCAGGCTATTGGAAAGAGAAACAAATGTCTCACGGTCGAGCTGCATACCAAAATTCTCAAGCTGGTAAAAAATGACGCCCTCTGTCCAACGCAGTATTTGACTGTCTGCATCGACATCCCAATGCTCAAGAGATTCTTCTGACCGATATGTGAAAGATCCCTTAACATACTCGCCGGTACCGGAACCAATATTTACAATTTCCACGATGGCGCTGGCCCCAATGACCAAACGCGTCTGCTCGGAGCTGCCGGTCCAGGGCTGTTCGATCAGGATTAGAATACTACTATGATCCGCGGTATCGTACAAAATAAACACATGGTCTGATCCGCCGGTTGCGCCCATGAAATACATGGACGCGGGAATGACGCCGAGTTCCTTGACGGAAAAATTGGCCTTACTGCGGATTTGGGAGATGGTGCATCTCGGAGCGGGGTAATCCCCGCATTCTTCCGAAAAATCCGGGCCGGGCCACGGCGTGGCTGTTGCTGCAGGCACCCCAGGTGTTTGCTCCACCCATACCAATGGTATTTCGGTGGGCGCCGGCATGGTGTTGCTTTCATTGCGGATGAAGAAGTTCAATACACTTTGCGCCAGGGCATGTCCTGCAGGAGTGAAGAGTAACACCATAGATCCACACAATAAGGCCAGTGTCAATATGGCAACCCAATGCAGGCGTTTCTTTTGAACAAAAAGAGTAAAAGTAGGGGAGCTTCCCTTTTGTGTGCGAGTTTTGTTGACCTCGAAGCGCCGTTCGATGGCCGGCCATAAGTCTACATCCCCGGCTACCAGATCGTCTGCCAGATAGCGCATCACACGATTCAGTTGTTTTTCGTTCATCGCTTCTCTCCAGATTCTTGAACACTCGTTGAGCCTGGCCGGCTATTTTCTTCGGAGGATCTGTCCGGCGAGAGCAGCTTTTGTAAACGCTGCCGGGCGGCATGCAACCACCACTTGACGCTGCCTGCCGGACTGTGCAGTTCTTCAATCATTTCATCTTCGTGCATTCCCAGGTAGTAACGCAGGACGATTGCTGCTCGCTGGTTGGCAGGCAATTTTTGGAGTGCTTGCCACACAGCCTGTTGGGTTTCTTTCGCTTCGATGATTTCTTCAGGCAGCGGAGCAGGATCGAACAGATCATAAGTTTCTTCTCCGTTGTCCGTATCCAGCGAGACAAAGCGTTTCTGCCGGTTTGCGGCTTTGACCGCATCATTGACCACGCTGCGGAAAAACCAGGGGCCGAAGGGGCGTTGAGGATCATATTGCGCAATCCTATCCGCAGCGCGAATGAAAGCGTTCTGCACGATGTCCTCCGAAAGATCGCGGTCACCGGTAATCAGAGCCGCAGCGCGAACTGCTTGCAACTGATATGCCTGAATCAGTGCCTCCAAACCTTGCAGGTCCCCCCGTTTTAGTAGAGCAATTGCTTGTTTTTCGTCCACAAAGAACCTTTCGATGCGTGGGGATCCTCTATAGATACTATCCTTAACACCCCAAAAAAGTTTGAATGAAAAACCGGTTGAAGGCGAATCAAGTAGCCCTTCTTTCAAGGCAAAGCCAGGTTCTGATATCCAGGATCAATCTGCCTGGCACACTGCCCAATCAAAGAGCGCTGGGGCTTATTATTGACGGTAATAGTGGTTATGTCCATTTCAAGCAAATTATTCCTGGACAAACAGTCAGTATATTGTTCCACTTGTGCTTGTGTCTCCGAAAGAACCATCTGTGCATCTTCGCCCTCAAAAACTCGCAGCAATGCCTGCCAGACCCAGCTCCGAATCGGCAAGGTGTTCAAACCAAGTTGGGATCGATTGCTACTGGACTGAGCTGCGTCATATATCTTCGCCATATCGTCGCCAATGGAAGCAGCGTATGCCTTTGACCGCACAACTGACTGTCTGGCGGGAATGTCTGGAAATGCGTTCGGCTGCCCAGATAGATATTTCATCCAGTCCCAACAAGCTTGTTGATTTTTACTCTGGGAGGAGATGAATTGACCCGATTCCCCCAACCAGCCAGCAGCTTCGCTCGTTCCCGGTATGGGAGGAATGGGAGCAATTCCTGTCTCAAAAGGATAATTAGCCGGCGAACTGCTTAAACTGTTCCAAAACACAACCTGAGAGGAGGATATTGAATTCTGTGAAGCACTGTAATCATTGCTTAATGGATAAATGCTCTCCCGCCTGGCCATCTCGACCAACCAATTTACCGTCTGAACCCCAGCTGGAGTGTTAATGTTAATTTTAGGTGGGTCAGCCGTAAAGTCTACCCATTGAACACCTTGAGATGCAATTAAATAGGTTTCGAGTCCCCCTGCCCCATAGATAGGTCCATTCAGAGAGCTCGAAGATATCTCGTCTATGAAGCGGAGAAAATCATCCAATGTCCAATCCACTGTAGGTGCCTGAAGTCCAAGCTGTTTCAACAACGGGAGATTGTATCTCATCAAATAAAGTGCATTGCTTGAAGGCAAAGCATAAATCTGCTGATTGATGGTAAACGCTTCTATTCGGCCAGGATAAAAATCGGATGCAAAGTCAGCACCCTCTTGAGCAATCAACGGCGAAAGGTCACTCAGGTGACTGATGTCAGAACTCGAATCGATGCCATCGAAGGAAAAACAGTCATAATCCTGGGCCAGGTATGGCAAGGGATCTCCCCCAGGCCATGTAAAGCTGTTTGAGAGCTGGATAATAACCTCTGGATGCTCTTGTTGGTAGCTCTTAGCCAGATTCTGATAGATCACGTTTGCGTTTGGCAGGTTTGAAGGATACAGATACTTGATCACCTGACTTCCTTCCGGGACGTCCGGGATTGGCTGTGGAGTCGCCACAATAACAGCCGAGTTGTTCGGGGTGGGCGATGGCGCGATTGATGCATTAGCAAGCTCACTCTGCAGCGAATTATTTCCATTCAATGCCAGGGTAAATGCTTGAGCAACTGCATCAAACACTTGGGGATAATAACTGCCATACCAACCGTGCTCCAATCCGAACCGGACAGATTTTTGAGCATCTTCTGGCAATTGGTCCCAAGGGTAGAATGCTTCGGCGACTGACTTCCTGGCTGGAATTGCGGAATTTAGAGAAGCAGATGTTCCACCCTGATCAATCCATTGGTGTGATAAAAAATCAATCCAGGTCCAGGCTTCGCGCGGATGCTGAGTACCAGTGCTTACTACCGCGCAGGTTGGCCAGATCACATTTGAACCCGCTTTGTTCGTTTCGTCCGATACCAGCGGAAATGGCGCTATACGATACTCCTCAATCGCTAAAACATCACCCCCTTGGGGTAGATCAGCATTGAGAGGTCCCACCCATAGCAAGGGTTTAGCTGCAGAGACGTTCATTTCATCCGATATCTGAACGGGTCTCAATTTGTTGGATTTACTCATGTCAACATACCACTGGGCTGCACTCGTTAGGTTGGAAGGTTCGATTTGCCCGCCTGTTCTAGAGATTAAACTGTCAACCATAGGCGCGAGCATTGAGCTTTGCCATGCCGACACACCTGCAACAAGATATGAACCCTGCAAACTTGCTATTGATTGGGAAATCATCTTTAAACCCTCAATTGTCCAACCTGGCGCTGGCTCTTGAATTCCGGCAGCTTTAAAAGCTGTGGCATCATAAAAAAAACCGATGAAGTTTAAAGTCATTGGAATGCCAAGGATACGACCATTTGCATCCTGGCAAGATGTTAGAGAATTCGGCCAGAAGTCATCAACATTGAAGTCTAGGTTTGCATCGATTAATGAAGTCAGGTCGAGAAAATTTTCAGAATTGTCAATCAAGCGATATCGGTTTGCAGGTAAGACCGTCGTATCTGCAACCGACGCCAAAGGACGAAGGTCTTGGTTGTTCCATAGAGAAAAGATGTCTGAAGGAGTAATAACCTGAACTGTGATCAACGGATTCTGCAAGTGGAAGCTCTCGGCCAATTGCTCATAGATTTTTTTTTCTTCAGTATCAATTGCAAAAGTTATGACTACTTTCTCACCCCCATCCATGGGACCAGAGCCAACGCTATCTGCTGTGGGCGTAACCCTAGACATCTGAGGTAAGGCAGTGCCCTTTTGATCTCCATTGCCTATTGGTTCATTAGGAACGGGAGAAGCGGGAGAGAGTAGTTTGATTCCCAATATCGTTAATGCCACTACAGCAATTGCTAAAAAAGGAATGTTTCGTCTTTGATGCTTTTGCATGGCTGATCTCCTTGGAAGACAATCGAATTGATTATCTGGTGGTCTGAAATGAAGAGAAACGAGGTTTGCTTAACTGAAGGATTTATTCACCGGCTGATGATAGGCATGGATATTGAGCCATCCTTTACAGATTCCGATACGCTGAGGGGCTTGGTTTATGGAACCGATTCTGCTATCTGTATTAATTCTTTTACCAGCTGGTCGATATCTCCTGATATTGGCTCTATGGTTCTGTTAGCAATCGTACGTTGTGAATAAATTAGTCTGTAATGAAGGTTGCTCTTATTCCAATGGATTTCTAATCCTCTTGTTGGATCCCACACATGGTTTTCGCCCCACCATCCCCGAATTAACAAGGCAGAATTGCCATTTATCACTATTTCTTCGGTACTATCCGGCCCAACAGGAAGTACAGGGCAGCTTTGTTCTACCAACATTACAATTTCAGCATTTTGCTTTTCCCAAACAATGCTTACCCAATCCCCCGATTTTGCAATATCATCTCTCTGAAGCTCAAAACCCTCTGGAAGGTAGCTTGGCAATTCGAACTGAAAAGGTGGGTTGGCAACCAAGTCTTCTAACGAGATGGCGGGAATGAACACCTCTGTTATTTCTGAAAAAGGAGCTCCAGACCCAACGCCTGGAGTGGTCTGTTCAATTTCATCCATCGGCGAATTAGTCCGTTCCTCTACAAAAAAACCAGCCACATTCTGAATAATCCTATCTGCGAATGCTCGAACGTCATCTGAAAATGTGAATAATAGAAGGAATATGATCACGATAGAAATCAATGCATAATTCCACTTGATTATTTTCCTGTTTTTCCATTCTCCGGGCCCCTGCTGATCTCTTTCGGGGTTAGTTTCACATAGGTGTTGATAGAGATGATCAGCAAATTCTTTTCGAACTGGAGGTCGACTTGTATATAAAAAATTATCGTTCATTCTTTCTCCTTCCATTCCAGGCGAAGATTGGTCACGACCCGATGTAAAATTGTCCCCACATTTGATTCGCTCAACCCGGTAAATTTTGCAATCTCACGGTTCGTCATTTCAGCTCCATATTTCAAAGCAATGAGTTCCCTATCACGGTCCAAATACTTCGTCAGAAGTTGCGATATTTTTTTGAAGTCTTGCTGGTGTTGAACGGTTTCTTCCACGACGACGGATGAGTCGGGAACATCGATTGCTTCCACTAAGTCAACCTCATGGTAGGGTTTCCGATAATAGTCGAAGACCACATGGCGAGCAATTCCAATCAGCCACGCTTGTACTTCACCGCGGTTTTTTCTGAATTTTTCACGATTCGCCCAGGCTTTTTCAAAAGTAGTTGCCGTTAAGTCTTCTGCTAGTTGGATATTGCCGACCTTGTAGCACATAAAGTGAAAAATTCGTGGTAGGAAGTGCTCATAGACTTCCCCCCAGTCAATTTCCTCAACCACCATATCGGTATGAAGAGTAGCAGTCAGGTTTGTTTTCATATTCATTAATTAATTCGGTATAAAAGAAAAAGTATCACAAGAATTGATTCTTCGCTTTATGGTTCCAATTATTTATATCTTCGTAGATTCTCAAAAGGCTTGTTTCCTAAACATTTGAGAGCAAAGGTTAAAGCGTTGCAAAAGGTCACTTCTCTGCCTGCTGCATACAGGGTGACGCCACCTGGTTATAAATTTGAGAACCACCAAGACCAGTGGTAGTTTTCTCACTTAAACAGGCAGCATATAGGTCTGCTTTGTGCTGCGCTTCGGCCAGAACAACCTGAGTGTCTTGCCCCTGCAGCACCGCAGTGATAGATTGGCTAAGCCATCCCTGATATGGCTGCAGCCTTGGGTCGGACGTACCGCTGATTGTACTCTCCACCGACCGGACCAGCGTCTCTCGGATCACATCCGCCTGGTTCTCGCCCACCCGTGCGATCCAGTTCTTCGAGGAAAGCCCAGATACCCTGGGTGAAATTCCGCCTAATGGGCTTGGCTGCTGGTCAGATAGGTAGCGGATCCACTGCCAGCAGGCTTCTGGATACTTCGAGTGGCTGGAAATATAATGCCCCTGAACCAGCACCCCTGAAATCACGGCTAGCGGCTGACCGGCTTGATTAGTGGGAATTGGCACATATCCATGATCAAAAGGATACTCATCCCCATTTCCGATATACATAGCACCACTAACCCATATGCCAACCTGCTCATCGGCAATAGCTTGTTCATAGGGCAGGTAGTTAGCAGGTTTATCTGGAACGTGAGCTCCATACATGGGAAGAAAAACTTTCGATGTGTATAGCGATTGGATCCAATCGAGAGTAGAAGCCATTTCGGGCGTGTTGAAGGACGCTTTGGGGATAGGTCCTGATGTATCGAACACTTCCACTCCACGCGCACGGAGTAGAAAGTCGGTCCCAGCGGCGAATCCAAAGATAGGCTTATCCGCCGAAGACGTGGCGAGTTGGGTGGCAAGCCTGATCAAGTCATCCAGAGTCCAGTTCACGTCTGGAAGAGCGAGCCCTTTTTCTTTCAGTAAATCTGTATCGTAAGTCATATATTCCAAATCAGTGTCTGCTGGCAAGGCGTATAGTTTTCCATTCAAACGGAACAGATCCAGAAATTCTGAAGGGAAATCGTCCGCGAAGGGTGGGTCCTGATCCATAAGAGGCTGCAAATCGACCAAATCCGTTTCCGGCACAGCGTCCCACCCGGGGGTATAGTAAGTAAAGCAGTCGTATTGTTCAGCTAGATTGTGAATAACATCCCCTTCCTCACTGTTGAAACCAGCTTGGTAATCGACCCGGATATTTGGGTTCTGCGCCTCAAAATTAGGGATCAAAGCAATGATTTGTTCCACAAAGTCCTTGTTGCTTCCCCAATTGGCTAAATACTGGATTGTAATTTGTTCCGACTGAGAGGTGGGAACAGGCGTGTGCACAACAGCGGGCGTTTGCATCGGCGCAGCCTCGACATTCGTTTCGATTGGCGGGTTGCTCGCAACCGCGGCTAGGGCTTGTGCCAGATTGGATTGGGTTTGGATGGACTGAACGACCGCTTCCCGGAGAGCTGCCAGAAAATTGGGATGATTTGACCGATACCAGGCATGGTTCAGGGCGAATTCGATTGCATTTTTGACCCCCTTCTCTAGGCCTGACCATGTTCCCGCGGCTTCGGCAACTGAAGGTCGAGCCGGCAGCGGCTGGTGAATGCCAGGTTCAGCACTGACATTCTGATGCGAGAGGTAGTCAAGCCATTCCCAGGCTTCCACGGCATGTTGACTGCCGGCGCTGATTCCAGCGCATGAAACGATGGCTGGGCTGGTTCGATCCTGATCGTTTTCGACCGGGAAGGGCACAAATGTGCCATCCTGCCGATCAGGCCCCGGGATCCCGGGATCAAGGCTGTCAATCCACAGGATCGCACGCCCGCTATCGATGCGTTGAATCCAGTCCTCTTGGGAGGTCTGTCCAGTCGCATTGGAGACCTGGATCGGGTAAATTTTTTCCTCAAGCGCCATTTGTACATACCAGGCTACAGCCTCAGATAATTCGTTTGTGCTCTGTCCGGTTCTCAAGCTGGCATCCAAAATTGGGTCAAGGAGTGAGGTCACCGCACTGTCGATGAAAACGGGCTCTCCAGGATTGCTTTGGTAGTACTGGTTTACTGTCTGGCGAAAATCATTCCAGGACCAACCTGCCTTTGGATTAGAAACTCCACGAGAATTGAGTTCCTGACTGTCATAAAAAATACCCATTGGGGAAACAGAGATCGGCAGACCATTGAGGGCGTCTGCTGTGTTTGCACAGGCATCAAGCTCACCCTGCCAAAAATCTTCTGCATCGAAATCTGTCTGTTGATCCAAAAAAGGGCGCAGGTCGAGAAAACCGTTTGAATCAGCCGGGTTTATCCCTTCGAGATAGATCACATCAGCCAGAGAGGAAAGCCCAGATGGTTCCAGAACCTGCGCGGGTTTCAAAGGCACTAATTGAATTTTAACACTGCCCTTTTTTTCCTCATATGAATCAACAATGGACTGCATGGTTTCCGCCTGATTTTCATATATGGCGAATGTCAAGATGGTTCGGTCAGGGTTATCCTCTATTCTTGAACACGCAGTGTCGATTAGCAAGATTGCCAACACCAAACACAATATGCATTTATTCAATGGGCTATAGTTGTTTTTCAAAATAGTGCTCCTTTCAAGGGAACTACCGAATTTTGGAAATAATTGAACGTATACCTTCTAAAAGTAATGATCGGCCTGTAAATGGTACGCCATTTACATTTTTGGAAAATCCTGATTTAGTATAGGCTTTCTGCGATACGCAGTAGATTCTGTGGAGATAAGCGTTCTCCACCCATATAACCCGGATCAAATGAAATGCTGTATATCACCTTATCGATGTTCCATGTCAACCATAAGTGACCGGTATCAGGCAACCAGGTAGGAGTTGAGGTTGAAGGGTCTAATGAGCCCTCAGGCCAATCGAGTGAACCTGTATAAAGTTTCCCGGGAATTCCGTTTACTTCTACTTCTTCAATCGCCTCGGGTGGATAATATTCAATCGTGTCTTTATCCGCTTCCGTAAGCAGTCTTTGACTGATGCGAAGATGCGGTCCACTAACACGCATTAAATCTCCAGCAAAATTACCGCAATCAATCCAAACCATTTTCAACTCGGGATTAAATCGGAAATGGCTGAATGGAACTCCCTCCGGAAGCAGTCCAGGTACAAGTACATCAAATCCAGCCAGGGGCTCAATTTCGGTCACACTCGTGTAAACATCCATCCAATCCTCAGCAACAGAAGGAATAGGCAAACGACTTGTATTCACCTGTGTGCCATTACATGCATCAGAATTCGAGGATGGGCATTGCACGAGGCTTTGAGCAAGAGCTATCATCTCATCTCGCGTAATATAGGCAGGCATGAATGTATCATTGAGCATAAAGAATATCTCAATTGAAATATTCTCTGCATCCCAGCGAATCGCATAGGTATCAGAATTGTTCTTCCATAGTGCTTCTTTTGAACCAGCTGGCGTAAACCACAAGCCTTGAACAAACTCGGCGCTATTGTCTCCAATTGGAATGTATTCAACCTTAGCCGAAGCACCAACTTCATAAGGGTCTAAATTCCTTCCCTGCAAAATATAGAAAAATTCACCAGTACCAGCGCGCGGTGATCTAAATTCCATATATACAGCCTGTTTTTCGGAATCAAAATCGACTCTGGTCAAGTCATAATCTCGGGGTAATTTAGAAGGCTCATATAGATCAAAACCTGCAAGTGTTTCAGCTTCTTCTAGTGATAAACCCTGTGTCTTTATTGGGGTTTTGGTCGGATCAGGTCGGATATCCAATTCAGCAGGGACGAGTGCAAGTTCAAAAGGCGGTTCAGGGGTGCGCGTTGGCAGCGGATCTGTGATGTATTCAATCGGGATGGGCAAGGTATCACTTTTTTCGCGGGTAAAGAAACTCAAGACGCTTTGCGCCATGGCGCGACCACCGGGTGTGGAGAAAAGAATGATTCCAGCCAGCAGTAACATCAACGTGAAAACAACCCCAGTTCGAAAACCTTGAAAATGAGGGGGGGTACGGTTCCATAAGGCTTTCAGTCTGGTGAGAAAGGTCGGCTGTCGTTCCGGGAGATTAATGGCTTTTTGACGGTCAAGCTCGACGATTTGAGCCCACAAGGCATCAGCAAACTCCGGGCTTGGCTCAGGCAAGCGCGTTACCTGACGAATTTTGCCCTCGATAAGGGCAGTACCCTGATTATTCACAATCTGCCTCCAGTTGGTTTTCCATTCGGGCCAATAACCGGGAGATGGATTTTCTAACGGCATCTTCTTTGCGATTGAGCACCACACCAATTTCACGATAGCCCAATTCTGCAACGTAGCGAAGCCGGATTAACTCTTGCTCGTCCTCGGTTAGTGAATGGATCAGGCGATGTAATCGCTGTATTTCATCAGAACGAACTGCCTGGAATAACAAGTCAGGTGTCTCATCCACCGGATCGACGATTTCCAGGGGAACTTCTGATGACCCAGCCCTGTAATAATCAATCGCCTGATTTCGAGCGATAGTAAACAGCCAGGCGGGAAACTGACCGTGTTCACGGTAATTGGGGAGGTCTTCGTAGACTTTGAGGAATACCTGAGCGGTCAGATCCTCCGCATCTTTTGAATTCTCGGTTCTAAAATAGAAATAACGATAGACAAGGGGCATCCAGTGAAGGTACAACAGCTTAAAACCAGCCAGGCTTGCTTGCGCTTGCTCAAGCAATTCACACTCTTCCTCTTTTGAGCAGCGTTTATCCACCTTATGTAAGGTTATTTCTGCCAATATTGTCTCCTGACAACTATGAAGATTTGCTGATGTTGCATTTCTATAGTTTAAACGAGGAAAACAGAAAAAGCGGACAAACTGGCAATTGACTGCCTCATATACTGTGAGAATGGGTAGTGGAACATCTTGAATTCGCCTGAGTTTCTGCGTATTATTTAATATCGAAGATCAAATATCCTACCCGCTGAGAATAATTATACATTAAGGCAGAAAACTCCAACAAAATGGATATGTTTTATTTAAAACTATCAAAATTGATCGATTGCTATTATTGTTGAGGAATGATTATTTTGGTCTGACGCTTTGTGAGACTTCGGACTATTTATATGGAAGAAAATTTGAAGATATCTAAAACTTGGGCTAAGTTTATTTAAAAGGATTGAATGCATATTCAAACCAAAAACGCCCATATCTGGGCGTCTGGAAAATAGTAGCGGGGAGTGGATTCGAACCACTGACCTCCGGGTTATGATCCCGACGAGCTGCCACTGCTCTACCCCGCATTGTGAACACCCATTATAGGGGGTATGAGACCAAAAGTCAAGCTTTTTTGTGACAGCTTCTGTGAC
>DOEX01000230.1 GCA_003532515.1 Anaerolineaceae bacterium
ATTAAACAGCTCAGAATGACAATATTGACCTTACCCATTTGCCCAAAATATCCCCATCCAAAATTGAGAGTGGTAATATTAAGAACTAAATTGAATACCCTTTTGAGGAGTTTATGAGCGATTATCGGATCAAATCTCACCCCATTCTGATCGATGAAAGTGAAGCAACGGTACCTTTTTACTGGCAAGACAAATTATTTTACGCAAAACCAAATGAAATGATTTCCTCTGCTCTGATTGCCCAGGGCGTCCAGGTTTTTCGACATCACGTGAAGGATCACAGCCCCCAGGGTATTTTTTGTGCGAATGGGCAGTGTTCACAATGCATGGTTTTTGCAGATGGATTACCCGTTAAAGCCTGCATGACAGCTGTAAAGGCAGAAATGAAAGTCAAGCCTGCTGATGGCTTACCAACATTACCTGAAATATATGAACCGATCCCAACGATGGACGTTTTTCCACGTTACCAGGAATGCGAGGTATTGATCATCGGTGGCGGTCCGGCAGGTTTATCTGCAGCGATTGAACTCGGCAGGCTTGGTGTAAAGGTTTTGCTCATCGATGATAAGAATCATTTAGGCGGCAAACTTGTGCTGCAAACTCACCGCTTTTTTGGCTCCACCAACGCAGTCTATGCCGGCACCAGAGGTATCGATATCGCAAAAATTCTGACAAAACAAGTAGAAGAACTCTCCAGTATCGAAATCTGGACAAATTCGACTGCCATTGGTGTTTATGAAGATCACGTTGTCGAAGTTTACCGGGATCAACAGGAGATCATCCGGGTAAAACCAGAAATCCTCCTGGTTGCTACTGGTGCCAGAGAACGCAGCCTCTCTTTTGCCGGCAACACTTTGCCTGGTGTGTATGGTGCAGGTGCCTTCCAAACTTTGGTAAACCGGGATCTGGTCAAACCTTGCAATAATCTTTTCATTATTGGCGGCGGGAACGTCGGCCTGATTGCTGGTTATCACGCCATTCAGGCTGGCATTCACGTAGCTGGACTGGTGGAAGCTGCCCCTGAATGCGGCGGCTACAAAGTGCACAAAGACAAACTCGCACGCTCTGGTGTGCCAATTTACACGTCTCACACGGTTTTGGAAGCCAGGGGTAATGACAAAGTTGAATCGGTGGTGATTGCACAGGTTGACCGAAGTTTCAAACCCATTCCAGGCACAGAAAAGGTTTATGATTGCGACACCCTCCTGATTGCTGTTGGTCTGGAACCCGTGGATGAATTTTGCCGTGTAGCGAAAACCGTAGGGATGGATGTCTACTCAGCCGGAGATGCGAATGAGATTGCTGAAGCTTCTGCTGCCATCTTTTCCGGAAAAATTGTTGGAAATGAAATCGCAAAGAAACTAGGCAAAGAGCTTCCAGACATTCCCGCTTCCTGGCTGGAGACGGAAGAAATACTTAAATCTAAACCTGGTCAAGTCGTACCTGAGCAGCATATCGACAAGCTCGATGGTGTCTTCCCGGTTTTTCATTGCGTCCAGGAAATTCCCTGCAATCCCTGCTCAAGCGTTTGTCCAAAGGATTTGATTTTCATTGACGAAGCAGATATCCGTCACCTACCTCTTTTCGACGAGCAACGTGCTGATGAATGTATTGCCTGTGGTCGTTGTGTAGCAGTTTGTCCAGGGTTAGCTGTCAGCCTGGTCGATTTTCGTAAGAAAGCTCAAACAGCCCTCGTAAGCCTGCCGGTTGAGCAAAATTATGCTGGTATCGCCGTTGGTAATGAAATTGAAGTCACAGACACCGATGGCATTGCCCTTGGCAATTTCAAAATTGAAAAGATCAAGGCGGTTGCTGGCTATAAAGACGGCACCCGCTTGTTGAGCATCGAAGTGCCAATCGCGATTTCCAAACAGGTTGCCGGTTTCAGGGTGATTCAAGCCAGCCAGGTGAAAGCTTTTGAGGTTGATTCGGAGTTTCTGGATGACCTGGAGGATGATGCTTATATCTGCCGTTGTGAAAGAATCACCGCCGGCGAAATCCGCAAATTAATCAAGATTGGCATCAAAGACATTAACCAAATCAAAGCGGTGACGCATGCCAGTATGGGCGCTTGTGGCGGGAAGACCTGCCTCAACCTGATCAAGCGAATGTTTGCAGCAGAAGGCGTGGCGTTAGCTGAAGTGACTGACCCACCCATCCGTCCGGCTTTCGTGGAAGTGCCAGTCAAAGATTTCATTGAACATACAAGCGAAAGTGCAGGTAACAGCCGATGAGCCAAATTAATGTTTTTGACGTCATTATTGCCGGAGCTGGCTCCATCGGAACTCCCTCTGCCCTTTACCTGGCAAAGGCGGGATTAAAAGTGCTGGTCATCGATGCTCTGGCAAGTCCCGGTCAGGCTTCTAACAAGCATGCTATTGGCGGCATACGGGCAACCCATTCCGACCCTTCCAAGATTTATTTGTGCACAAATTCCATAGAGATATTTTCGACCTGGAAAGAAGTCTACGGTGATGATATTGACTGGCGTTCTGGTGGATATAACTTTGTAGCCTACAACGAAAGCGTTGAAAAAACGCTCAAAAGCCTGCTCGATCAACAGCGAGCCCTTGGTTTGAATATAAACTGGTTAGGAAAAGAAGAAAATCTCGCAATCGCGCCTCATCTAAATCCGGATGGTTTGCTGGGAGGAACTTTTTCGCCAGGAGACGGCAGTGCCTCGCCCTTGAAAGCTTGTTTTGCTTTCTGGAAGCATGCGCAATCGGCAGGCGCAGAATTTCATTTTGACGAGAGTGTTATCGACATTATTGTTGAAGGCAATAAAGTAAAAGAAGTCAGGACAAACAAAGGCACTTATGCCTGTAACACCTTTATCAATGCCGCTGGTGGTTGGTCTCGAAAGATTTCCCAAATGGTTGGAGTTGATATTCCCATTGAGCCAGACGCGCATGAAGCCGGTATTACAGAACCAGTCCAACCGATGTTTGACGCCATGATTGTCGATATTCGCGAATGCCCTGGTTCGAGCAATTTCTATTTCTATCAACATCCAACAGGGAAGATCATTTTCTGTCTCACCCCTGCCCCACAACTTTGGGGCAACCTGACTCAAAATACGAGTTCTTTCCTGCCGCAGTCTTGCAGAAGGTTGGTAGATCTGATGCCTATCCTTGGGAATATTCGTGTTCGCCGGACTTGGCGTGGTACTTACCCGATCACGCCCGATGGCAATCCAATAATTGGCAAGGTAGATGGAATCGATGGCTACTTTATTGGTGCAGGCACTTGTGGACAGGGTTTTATGCTTGGTCCAGGCGTCGCCCAATTAATAACCCATGCGATAACCGGCAATCTTAGCCAAATTGAAAACGATTGTCTGTACAGAATGCGCTATGACCGCTCCTTTGAAAGTAAAGAAATGCTGAAATAAAACCGCAAGTGCTCTCGGTTTGACGCCTTAATACTTTTGTTGACATCTAAACGGATCCCAAGCTTACATCTGCTTGATATCAGTCAACCTGATTTCGCTTACAATAAACATACTATTATGGATATCGAACAATTCCTCAGCAAACTGCCTGATGCCTATTCACTTGCAGACCGCGAGCAACTTGAAAAGGCTTACCGTTTCGCCGAAAAAGCCCACCAGGGTCAAACCCGGGCAAACGGCCAACCTTACTTCTCGCATTCTGTCGGTGTTGCACATATCCTGATTGAAATGGATGCGACAGCTGAAATTGTGGCTGCTGGACTTTTACATGATGTCATTGTTGACTGCAATGTAACGGCCAAGCAACTTCGAGATGAATTTGGTGATACGATTGCTCATTTCGTCGAAGATGTCTCTCGAATCACCAGCCTTTCCTATATTGCAAGAGGCGATCAACATCCCGATGAGAGGAAACCGATGGCTGAGAGCACGCTTGCCACCGGTACGAAGATCAGTGAGGATCTGGCCGAGATATTGCGAAAAATGCTTCTGGCAATTGGTGATGATGTCCGAGTTGTGGTGATCAAGCTTGCTTGTCGTTTGCACAATATGCGAACACTCAATGCCCTGCCCCCTGACCGACAGAAAAAAATTGCACAGGAGACCTTGGACATATTTGCTCCCTTAGCCAATCGTCTTGGCATTTGGCAGATGAAATGGGAACTTGAGGATCTTGGTTTTCGATACACCAATCCTCAGAAATACAAAGAAATTGCAGAAAACCTGACCTTGCGCCGCACGAAACGAATGGAAGAAGTCGATAAGATTATCGAAGATCTCCGTGAATTGCTATTGAAATCGGAAATCAAATCTAAGATTACAGGTAGACCAAAGCATATCTACTCCATTTATCGAAAAATGATGAATAAAGAAAAGAGCTTTGATGGAATTCGTGATCTTAGGGCTGTTCGGGTGATTGTGGATGATATTGAAACTTGTTACAAAGTGCTCGGCATAATTCATACTCATTTTTCGCCAATTCCAGGTGAGTTTGACGACTACATCGCTGCAAAAAAACCGAA
>DOEX01000048.1 GCA_003532515.1 Anaerolineaceae bacterium
AAAGCTATTCCACCAGTTCTTATGATGACTTTGAGTCGGACCAGCAGCTTAAATTGCCGCAACCTCCCCTGGTCAAAGCTGACATGACGGAACAGGCATTCGCACTCCCCAGGAATTTTGAAGACCTTACAATGCAGAACGATTTCATCAGCCTGCTGAAAGAGCGAAAAAGCTCCCGGGTCTACACCCGACAGACCATCAGCCTGTTGCAACTGTCTTTTCTGTTGTGGGCTACCCAGGGAATCAAGGACATCCGTGGCAAATCGTACGCAACTTTGCGGACGGTCCCTTCTGGTGGTGCGCGCCATCCTTTTGAAACCTACCTGCTGGTGCAGCATGTGGAGGGCTTGCAGCCAGGAGCGTACCATTACCTGCCCATGGGTCACCAGCTTGAATTTCTGCAACCCGTGGAGGATCTGCCAACTGCAATATCTGTCTCCCTTGAAGGGCAGAGTTGGGCGGGTAAAGCCAGCGTGATTTTCTACTGGAGTTTTGTTCCCTACCGCTGCGAATGGCGTTATGGCATTACGGCGCACCGACCGGCGTTGATGGATGCTGGTCATGTGGCTCAGAATTTGTACCTGGCTTGTACAGCTCTCGGATTGGGCACGTGTGCGATCGCCGCTTTTGACATGAAAATTTGTGACGCACTCTTCAGTCTGGATGGGGAAGAGGAGTTTACCGTTTATGCGGCTCCGGTTGGAACGATATCTGCTTCCGATCAGAAATTAGAAAAAGCCTTCTACCAGTTTGTAGAAGATGAGGGTTTGTAAGAATGATTTTGATTGCTTTTCTATTCCCGTCGGTTACAATTTCAGAAGTTTGAATACCCGAAGAGGTTATTAATGATCAGACGTGACAAAATCAACTATTATCTCGATTTGGCTGAGGTTGTCAGCCAGCGCGGAACCTGCCTGCGCAAGCAATATGGTGCTGTCATCGTGAAGAACGATGAGGTTGTTTCGACCGGTTACGTTGGCGCGCCGCGTGGAAGAGATAACTGTATTGATCTGGGCTTTTGCATTCGGGAGCAGTTGAACGTGCCGCGGGGTGAGCGCTATGAACTCTGCCGCAGCGTACATGCCGAGGCAAATGCCATCATCAGTGCCGCACGCGAACGCATGCTAGGTTCCTCTCTTTACCTGGCGGGCATTGATCTAAAAGATAATAACAATTACGTACAAAATGCCAATCCTTGCTCGATGTGTAAAAGGATGATCATTAATGCCGGCATCGATATGGTATATATTCGGGATGACAAAGAAAATTACCGGGTCATCAAGGTGCAGGAATATATTGATAATGATGAATCCCTGCATGGAAAAATGGGATATTGATTGAAAAATTTATAAATTAAGAAACCCACCCCCTCAATCCCCCTCCAGGGAGGGGGTAGAGAAGGAAGGAACCCACTCCCGCAAGCGGAACGCAAACAGTACTTGGAGAGGGTAAAAAAGAACCCCACTTTTGAGGGAGTAAAAGTTGACAGGTTTTGACAGATGAAAACAAGAACAGTAGCCCGTGTAGTCAGAGGAATTCCAGCAGTGGATGGTGCTGGAGTAAAGCTGACGCGGGTGTTAGGCGGAAATACAATCGAAGATTTTGACCCCTTTTTAATGCTTGATTCGTTTGATTCCACCAATCCATCGGACTATCTGCGCGGTTTTCCAACACATCCCCACCGTGGGATTGAGACCATCACCTACCTGGTGGAAGGCGAATTGGCACATGAGGACAGCCTGGGCAATAAAGGGCTGATCACACCAGGCGCCAGTCAATGGATGACTGCCGGAAGCGGCATCTTGCACCAGGAAATGCCGCAGGAAGCCGAACGCTTCCTTGGATTGCAGTTATGGCTCAACCTTCCAGCCGCGGAGAAAATGACTGAGCCGAAATATTTCGATATTCATCCCGAAGATGTTGGCGTAGTTGAGGAATCCTGCGCAACAGTCAGGGTCATTTCGGGCTCTTATGAGGGTGTGGATGGTGCCAAACCACATCATATCCAGGCAACACTGCTGGATGTGAGTCTCAAAGAAGGGCAGACCATCGAAATCCCGGTCAAGGAAGACGAAACCGTGTTTATCTTCACGCTTTTGGGCGATTCCATGGTGGATGGCGAGATATTTGAGGAGAAAACCGCTCTGTTGCTCAAAGACGGAAACCTGGTGGAAGTGGCTGCACTTCCTGGAGAAACCTTGCGTTTCATTCTTGCCAGCGCACCAGCATTGCACGAGCCGGTAGCCTGGGGTGGCCCGATCGTCATGAACACAAGAGAAGAGCTTCAACGAGCTTTCAACGAATTAAGAGCAGGCACATTTATTAAACAGATTACTGATTGAGAGAGAGAATAAAATGAAACAATTTGATGTCGTTGTGGTGGGGGCTGGTCCGGGTGGATATGTTGCTGCGATTCGGGCCTCGCAATTAGGATTGAAAACAGCCATTATTGATAAGCAATGGCTTGGAGGGGTTTGTTTGAACGTCGGATGTATCCCTTCCAAAGCTCTATTACACAATGCCGAAATTGCCCACACTTTACTCACAAAGGCGAATGATTATGGTTTCAGCTTTGACAACCTGCAGCTGGATTACTCAGCAGCATTCAAGCGCAGCCGCCAGGCAAGCCAGCGACTCACCAAGGGCGTCGCCTTCTTGATGAAGAAAAATAACATCGAAGTTATCGAGGGAACAGCCACTTTGGCTGGTGCGGGAAACATTAAAGTCGAACTTAAGGCTGGCGGGGAGGAAGAGATCGAAGCCAAAGATATCATCCTGGCAACCGGTGCGCATGCCACTGTGATTCCCGGGATGGAGCCGGATGGCGAAAAATTGTTGGATTATGTTCTTGCGATCATGCTCGAAAAGCTGCCTAAATCGGCTGTTGTGATTGGCGGTGGGGCGATCGGCGTCGAATTTGCCACGATCTGGAGTGGATATGGCGTGGAAGTCACCATCGTCGAGATGCTTCCGCATATTTTGCCTAA
>DOEX01000008.1 GCA_003532515.1 Anaerolineaceae bacterium
AGATATTGGTTTTGCTCTCGCAGCGTATCGACCTCAGTAGTATCCGTCGGTTCGATTGGCTGGCAGGCTGTGAGAAGGGTGGTAAAAATGATGAAAACAATAAGAAGTTTTTTCCTCATGTTAACTCCAAAGAGAGAGATGAATAATTTCCTCTCTTGCTATTAAGACGAATTTTCTGCCCTGGAGTTCCGTGATTAATCTGTCATTGCGAGGCGTTTTGCCTGCGTGCCTAATGGGTTATTAAACTAAGGCAAGGCAAAACGGCGTGGCAATCCGCCTTTATGTTTAAAAATTACAAGACAAAGCAGACTGCCACGGTCGCTGGCGCTCCACACTCCGTGCGCAAGCAGTCGCAGTGACTAATTTTGGAGACCTTTATCCTATAGCTTGAGATGTCGAAGTGAGACCGTTCGAGGTTCCATTAATCAGATGCAAATTAGTGGTCTCATTCCGACCTACGAAAAGGCTACCGTAGGGAACGGTCTCAACTGCCTTGTAAGGGTGCGCCGTTCCGTTCTAATTTGCGTTATGGATGGCATCCAGCATGCGCGCCAGGCGTACAGTTTCCTTCACATCATGAACGCGTAAAATCGAAGCCCCCATCATCACCCCCCAGGCGTTGGCGGCCAGGCTGCCTTCCAAGCGTTCACCCTGGGGCAGGTTGAGCGTGTGACCGATAAAACCTTTATGGGAAACACCCAATAGAATTGGGAAACCAAGTTCTGTCAGCGCATCCAGGTGGTTGAGCAAATATAGACTTTGATCGATAGTCTTGCCAAAGCCGATGCCAGGGTCGAGGATGATTTTGTCGTCGCTCACACCAGCTGCCCGGGCGATTTCCACCGATTCTGCCAGCCAGCTGCAGACTTCGCTGACGATATCCTCATATGTCACATCCTCATAGTGCCCGCCCAGCTCGCTGCTGACAGGACGCGCGCCGAGCTCGCGGTTGTGCATTAAGACAGCAGTGGCTCCAAATTCAGCAACTACGGCTGTCATTCCTGGGTCATATTGGAAGCCCCAAACGTCGTTGACGATGTCCGCACCCCGCCCAAGGCAGGCACGAGCAGTTTCTGCTTTGTAGGTGTCGACCGAGATCAGGACATCCGGCAGTTCTTTTCGGATCAGGTTCAGAGCAGGTAGAAGGCGCTCAAGTTCTTCGCTTACACCCAGCTTGCGTGAACCGGGGCGGGTAGATTCTGCCCCGATGTCCAGAACATCCACACCATCTTTAACAAAACGAAGGGCTTGTTCGAGAGCAGCGGATTCGACTTCTGCCTGGTTTAACAGTCCATCGCCCGAAAAACTGTCGGGTGTGAGGTTGATAATACCCATGACATATGTTTTCTTATTGAGGTTGGGGAAGAGGTTGGATTGCATGGCTGCCTCACGGAATTTGGAACCTGGCTTCTGCCATCAGTTCGACTTTATCGATGTCAGGACCCAGGGAATAGACAATGGTGTTAAAGCGGATTGCCTCGTTTTTATCAATTGGTAGTGCTGTTTCCCAGCGGCGAAAACCCACGGGGTTTCCTTGTTGATCATAGGCAACTGCCAGCAGCCAAAGCGAGGCAATTTCGCGGTTATCGCTTGCTACGTTGATCTCACCTTCGACGTAGGCAAGCGCTTTGTCTTCGGATAGCTCAATTTGGCTTTGAATAATTTCTGCTTCCGCATACCGGTCATCATCAGGCATGGTTGGCAGCCAGTAGTCAACTTCCGCCTTCACATCGAAATTTACAGGTACTGGAGCAGGGAAAGAAGCCAATATTGGCAGGCTGCTGCCCGCCGGCAAAAGGTTAAGCGGAGCAAAAACGACCAGTTCACTTTCAAAATTGCCATCTTTTGATGTTAGCGTGAATGATACTGAAGGATTTTCAAGGGTCTCTTCACCTCGGTTGTGGATCAGCGCCAGGCAGTTGAGCCTGCCCAGGGGGTCTGGATAGCAGGCTGGCTCGCCTTTCAGCTCCAATGGTCCAGAAGGCGTTGCTGTTTGGGTTTGCAGCGACTGGGCTGTGCTAGTGGGCATTGGCGTAGACGTTTTGGTTGGCAAAGGTGTGGGAGTGACCGGGATCTCCAGAACCGTGCCCACGCTCATCCAGTTGGGTGTAACCGATGGGTTGGCTGCCAGCAATTCATCAAGGGTGATGCCATAGTAGAAGGCAATTGCCATTAATTCATCACCCTTCCCAACAATCCAGGTCACCGGGGCTGGCGTTGGTGTTTGCGTGGCGGTAGGGGCAGGGGTCGGGCTTTCTGTTGGTGCCAGGCTGGGTGCCAGGGTTGCACTGGGTTGCAGGGTGGCGGTGTGGGTTGGCACAATCGTCTTGGTGGGTGGATATTCAATCTCCACCAGGCAGCCCGAAAAACTGACCAGGGTCAGTGCAAGTAGCAGTAATAATGCTTTAGATCGTTTGCAGATCATTTTTTGATTATATCAGGGTGGCGTTCAGCAGCTTTTTGTCAGAGTGACAGGTTCGGGTAAAGCTGCCCTTTCTTGACCACAGTTGCAACGAGATTAGTGCCATAACGATAGCTGAGCTTACGATAATCATCCACATTCAGGATCAGCATGTCAGCTTGCTTACCTGGCTCAATGGAACCTACCAGGTGTTCTCTTGAGATAGCTTTGGCGGAGTTGATGGTCGAGGCTGCCAGTGCCTCAGCTGGCGTCAGTTTCAGGTAACGACAGGAAAGCGCCTGAATGAACTGCATGGATTCGTTCCAGGTGGTACCGGGGTTAAGGTCGGTTGCCAGGGCAAGGTAGCCGCCGGCTTCGATAATGGCACGGGCGGGCGTGTATTCGCTTTGCGACAATCCAAAAGGAGTGCCAGGTAAAGAGACTGCCACCGTTTCGGATTGTGCCAGGTTCTGAATGTCTTCCAGGGAGGTTTTGACCAGGTGATCAGCTGATACAGCGCCTAATTCTGCAGCCAGGCTGGCACCGCCCAGGTTTTCGAATTCATCGGCGTGTAGTTTGAGCGGGAAGGCCAGGTGTGCAGCTTCGACCAGTATTTGGCGGGTTTCTTTCAGTTCGAAGACGCCTTTTTCACAAAAAACATCCACAAAAGGCAGTTTCTGACCGGGGGCATGTTTCAGCCACCACTTTTTGGTCTCAGGCAGAGCAGTTTCGCAAAGCCAGTCGGTGTAAGCAGCGGCGTTGCCATGGTATTCCTGGGGGATGGCGTGGGCACCCATGTAGGTGGGAACAATTTCGAGGGGACCGATGCGGTTGAGCAGCAAAATAACTTCCAACTGCTTAAATTCGGTTTCCAGGTCAAGCCCGTAACCAGTCTTGGCTTCCATGGTGGTGGTGCCATAACTGAAGGCGCGCAAGGCACGCTCCAGCGATTGGGCAACCAGCTCTTCCAGCGAGGCTTTGCGGGTGGCAGTAAGGGTCGCCAAAATTCCACCGCCGGCTGCCATGATTTCCATATAGGTTTTCCCTTGCAGGCGCATTTCAAACTCGTTGGCACGGTCTCCCGCCCAAATCAGGTGGGTATGGGGGTCCACAAAGCCAGGCACGACTGCCATGCCGGCAGCGTCAAAACGCTCTGCCAGTGGATACCGCGAGATCAACTCAGCTGACTTACCGACTTCAAGAAAAACACCATCGTGCATCACGATTGTGGCATCTTCCAAGATGGCAGGCTCAGACAGGCGCTTTCCTCGGCGAGCCTTACCCGCCATAGTAACGCATTGGGAAATGTTGTAGATGATTTTCATAGGCTAATTGTAATGGAAAAAGTTGTGGCAGTCTGCTACTCTACCGTGGTATTGAATGCACGTCGGAAGGGCAGATTGATACGACGAAAATGACTGTTGGCGGCTGGGGTCACCCGTAAAGGACAACCGAGCCCCAGCCCTACGATAGGGAACGGTCCGGCTAAATGACCCCAAATTGCTTGAAGGTTTTATAAACCGCGTCGTCTTTCACCTCTGGAGCAATAAAATCGGCAGCGGCTTTCGTTTCCGATCGAGCGCCGCCCACAGCTACGCCGATACCCACCATCTTGAGCATACTGACATCGTTACCGCCATCGCCGATCGCCAGGCAGTCCTCTGCTTTGATGCCAAAATGGTCCAGGAAGGTCTGGATACCAACATCCTTGCCGCCCGATTTGGGTGCCAGGTCGACTGAATGGGGGTTCCAGCGCACCGCCTGGCAATCCGGCAGAGCCTGGCGCAAAAAATCGTCCATGTCTTCATGGACAAAAGGAATGATTGAGAGAATTTGGTCTTTGTCAATTTCTTCAGTAGAAAGTAAGGGTGGAACAGGACTATTGAAACTATCATAGAATTTCTGGACGCCATCGTTGAAACCATTGATGGAAATCAGGTCGCGCTGATGATAGGAAGCGAAAAAACCGTGTTCTACACCCAGCCTGATGCTCTCTTCGACCCAAGCGCGCTGGAAGGGGGCAAAGCGCAGCGTAGTTCCATCCGGCAGGTAACAATATTGACCGTTCACAGTCACGTAACCATCAAATTCCATGCCTGAAACCGGACCGGCTCCGTTGGCGGTCAGGTTGCGACCGGTGGCGGCGATGACCTTGACCCCGTTTTGCCGGGCGAGCTGAATTGCCTGGACAGCGCTTAGTGGAATTTGGTGAGTGAATGGGTCAGTCAGCGTATTGTCAATGTCGGTGAAGACGGCTTTGATGTTTGGCATGGATGTTCCTGTGTTTTTGATCGGGATGATTGTTACGCATGCCCATGGTAGGGGCGGGTCCCAGACCCGCCCGAACGAAAAATTGGCTTCGCTGAAAAAAAGCTACACCTTCGAGATTGCGACGAATATAAATGGGCGGCGCTTGGTTTCTTCGTTAAGATACGAAGTGACCAGTCCCTGGATTTCCCTTTGCATGTTCTTAGCGGGCGACTGTGTGAGGCGGTGGATGCGAGTGCGTAATTCATCAAACAATTCAGTCGATTCATCCTGCGCAATAAAGCCGCGGCTGAGGATCTCGAGATCTTTGTATGTGCCGTTATTCTTGTCAAGGAACAGGTTGATCAAAACCACACCATCCTGACT
>DOEX01000004.1 GCA_003532515.1 Anaerolineaceae bacterium
TTGGGCATGCGATCAATAAATTCTGCAGCATTTGCGATTTGAGCCGCTCTAATGATTTCTTCATCCGTCGCGGTCGGTCTCCCAAAGAGGATATTCTCTCGAATTGTGCCGTGGAAAAGGAATACGTCCTGTAAAACCATGCTGACTGATTGATGCAATTGATCCAGGTTGAAGTCCCTGACATCCACTCCATCGATACTCACTTTGCCGCTGACGACATCATAAAATCTGGGAATCAGGCTCACTAACGTAGTCTTTCCCACGCCTGTTGGACCCACCAGGGCGACAGTGCTACCCGCTTTGATGTCCAGGTTGATGTTGTTTAACACCTCTTCGCCTTCTGTATAATGAAAATTCACATTTTCGAAACGTACATCTCCTTGAATGGGCTCATTGAAGATGCGAGGATTGACTGGGGATGCAATTTCTGGCGACACGGTAAGGATATCCGCGATACGCTCGAAACCAGCCAGAGATTCCTGAACAGCTTCCATGGAGTTGCCCAAGCTACGGACCGGCGTGTAAAAACTGTCAAGATAGAGAAAAAAGGCGACCAGGTCGGCGATGGAAAGTGTGCCGGCGATTGCCATACGAGCTCCAAAAAATATCACCAGCAATTGACCTATCCCGGCTGCAAAATCGAAGATGGGATTGAAAATCGCCATCAGCTTTAAGGCACGCAAGTTTTTATGCAGCACAAGCTGGATTTTGCCATCTACCTTGTCCAGTTCATCTTCTTCCCGGGCAAATGCCTTTACTTCCCGGATCCCGGATAAGCTGTCGTTAAGTACCGCGTTTAGCTCACCAAGAGATTGTTGGCGGTTTTTGAACGCCGGACGAACCACCTTGCTGTAACCGATCAATGCAATAACAATTAAAGGGATTGGTATGAGAGTCAGAAAGGTCAGGTGCACATTCATCGAGAGCAGAATTGCAATAACACCAACCAGGGTGATGCCATTGACAATCACATCCGGCAAGGCATGAGCGATCATTCGCTCGAATAGATCTGTGTCGTTAATGATCCTTGACATTAACTGACCAGTTTGCTTGTCTTCATAGAAACGCAGGGATAGCTTCTGAATGTGTTCGTACACCAGGCGGCGGGCATCTGAAACGACTCCCCAACCAGCAATATGGGCGGCGTAGGAGCGAACAAATTGCATCAATGCCCGGGCAGCAAAAACAATTAAGGCGATGACGGAAATGCGAGTAATAAAATTAACTGTGTCTTGACTGAGCGGTTCTGTTGTTAGTCTTGCTATGAGCAAGCGGATTATCCAGGGGATCAATAATTGCGCGCCAACTAGACCGAGCATAGTCAATGTGGTAATTAAAATTAATTTCCAATATTTTCGGGCAAGTTTGCCAAATAAGTTATATGGTTTCAAGTTAAATTTCCGATTTCGTGTGAGATTGTCAAGGTCGCGTTATTGCCCCAACGTGGAATGGGTATTCCCCATGATTTCATAAATGCTTTGTCTTCCATCCAAAATAAGCCTGTTCCAGCATTAACCCAGGAGTTGATGAAACCCCAGGGAGTGTGGATTTCACCACTGTAATGATCAGGGTCGTAGGCCGCAAAGAGCATGGTGTGACCGCTGGCACCTTTTTCGCGATTGTAATTTTTTGGTTGGTCCCGGTAGTAGATTTTTGGCGATTGCTTGAACCACCAATAAATTGTGACCAGACAGGCAATGTTATCTGCTTCAGCGGTAGCTCGCAAAACATCTGGGCTCAAATGTAGCAGGCTCGCATTGAGTGGAAGATCATGCTTTTTTGCCAGATAGCGCAGCAGGCGTAACTGCAAAGGAGACGTAATGGCGGAATTTGGTGCCAGGCGGTAAAACCGTCCCTGCCACCATATTCGGTTTATTTCAGCTATGATTTCGGCTGGATCAAGCTTAACTTCAGAGAGCAATTCGATAGCAGCCACAATGGAATGCACCGCACAATCGTTCCCGATTTGAAGCGTTTGCAACTTGGCTAGTTTTGTTTCTGGGAAAGCTTTCAGGCTTGTTTTTTTCATCAAGCCAATTTTACACGCATCTTAACAAATCTGGTCCATATTGCGTTTGCGGGGAAGTGAAACAAGCCTTCACCTGTTTCTACTTAAAAAACAATTACCGGTGGCTATCGCGGACTTAATCCAGACGCTCAAGGATCGCTTCCATCTGGGCGATCTCTTCCTGCTGCGTCTGCACGATCTCCTCACAAAGTGTGATCAGTTCGGGGTCCGTAAGTTTAGCTTTCTCGCACATCAGGATGGCTGAAGAATGGTGAGGGATCATCGATATGGTAAATTCGCGATCACCAATCGTGGTTTGAGTGCGCACAAAGAAGACCACAAGTAGGAACACAATCGTTGCCAGAACGAGTATGATCCGATTCTTTTTTGGTTCTTTATACATTTGGCGCATAACAAGTACCATCACAATCACCATCGGCGCTGCCATTGCGAGTGTCATGTAGAAATTGTTCAGAGTAAAGTAGAAATGGTCGATTGTGTCTATCATCAAATACATCAGGAAGAACATCAGGATGCTATTTATCGTAATTGCGATGGCTAACTTGCCGTACATGGATGGCATTTTTCCTTTATCCATCGAGTGTTCCATTTTTGCTTCATGCATTCGGGGTTCCATTTTTCCTCCGTCCTGGACTGTCAATCAAACAATTAAACGCTAGGTAAATTCATTGTAGTGTAGCTACTCGGTCAACCGGGCCAAACATTGGACAGTTTATCGACAAGTAAACTCATGCTAATGTAATTGTGGGTTGTGGAAGAAATTGACAATCGAATTGTTGGATGCTATCATATTCATTACTGAAAACCTGAGGTAACCCGATGCCCGGATGTTAGGGTGTAATGGCGGAAGCTGGTGAAAGACCAGCACTGTACCGCAACTGTAAGTCGCAAGACGAGTCAGGAAGCCAACCTCAGGAAAACCCAAAGACCTTCTCGGATTAAGAGGGTGGGTGAGATGCGCTCATATTCTCAACCCTTTCTAATCCAGAAGGGGTTGATTTTTTTGAAATCGAGGAGAATATGAAAAAAATTCTGACCCTTCTGGCTGTATTGATCATTTTCGTCTTGCCTGCCTGCCAGGTGCCAGCCGCAGTAGTCGAAACAGAACCTATTGTTAGCGAAGCGCCAACGGCGGAGGCTCCAGAGTCGACCTCCCCGGTGGAAGAAGCCACCCAGGTTCCTGCAGAAGTAGAGCAGGTTAGCATTGATTATGCCAAAAACTTTACCCTGGAATATAAAGATGGCTACAAGCTACTGACCGTCACGCTGCCCTGGCTGGGAGCGACCGAATCATTGGTATATGCGCTGATACCCAATGGAACACAGGTTGATGAAGAATTGGGCAATGCGGTTGTGATCCATACACCGATCGACAGTTTCGTTTCGTTTTCTTCTACCTATCTGCCTTTCCTGGAACAGATTGGCGAGTTGAATAGCCTGATAGCTGTAGATACCGCTGATTATATTTACAATGCTGATGTGCGCTTAGGGGTCGAGAACGGCAGTGTAACCACCGTTGGAAGCGGACCAACTATTGACGTGGAAACAGTGGTGGAGCTTGCTCCGGACCTCATCATGACCTCTGCTTCCGGCTCTGCTGATTGGGATACCCATCCTGTCCTCGAACAAGCCGGACTTCCTGTGGTGATCAATTCCGACTATCTGGAGCAAGATCCATTAGGGAGAGCCGAATGGGGCAAGTTCATAGCCGCTTTCTACGACAAAGAGGCAGAAGCTGACCAGGTTTTCGATGCCATGGCAGCGCGTTATGAAGAAGCCAAGGCGTCGGTGGCGGGTCAATCCGAAAAAGTAACTGTTTTTGTCAATACCGCTTATGAGGGCACATGGTATATGCCAGGAGGCGAGAGTTATGCCGCAATTCTGCTGAGTGATGCCGGTGCAGATTACCTATGGAACGACCTGGAAGGGACCGGTGCCATGCCGATTGACTTTGAAGTCGTGGTTGAAAGAGCGAAGGATGCAGATTTTTGGCTCAATGTGGGATTTGCCAGTGACCTGGCGAGCCTGGCTGCCATGGATCCGCGTTATGTAGATTTTAAAGCCTACCAGGAAGGTAAAGTTTTCAATAACAATGCCCGTATCACTGAAATGGGCGGCACGGATTACTTTGAAAGTGGAACTGCTAACCCGGATGCGGTCTTGCGAGACCTGATCGCGATTTTTTACCCAGACCTGGCTGGTGGGCATGAACTTTATTATTACCGCCAATTACAATAGCGATTAGTACAAGACAGGGCAAGATGAACTTAGCAAGCATTAACAAGCCAGGAGTAAACCGCACAGGAGTTTTCATCCTGTTGGGTTTATTGCTTCTGGCTGTGGTTGCTTTGAACCTGACGCTTGGCTCCGTCCGAATCCCACTCAAGGACATTCTCAGAGTCTTATTCGGGCAAGGCGGTGTAAAAGATAGCTGGGTTTTCATCATCCAGGACTATCGTCTGCCAAAAATTGTTACTGCCATTTTAGCTGGCATGGCTTTGGGCGCCAGTGGGTTGCAGATGCAGACCATGTTCCGCAACCCTTTGGCAGATCCATTCATCCTTGGCATCAACTCTGGCGCAAGTCTGGGTGTGGCTATCGCCATTATGGGGGCAGGGTTAGCCGGCGGGCTGTTTATTCCGGCACTGAACCTGGCAGGAGATTTGGGTTTGGTTGCTGCTGCTTCTTTAGGTGCGGGCGCAGTTATGGGCTTGATTTTGCTTGTTGGGAGGCGGGTCAACAACCCGACCACGCTTCTGATCCTTGGACTGATGTTTGGGCATGCGACCAGCGCCTTGGTAAGTCTGCTAATCTATTTCAGCGCGCCTGAGAAGGTGAAGGCTTACAGCATCTGGTCTTTTGGTGCATTTAATGGAGTGACCTGGGATCAACTACAGGTCCTCTTACCCGTGATCTTGTTCGCCTTAGGGATTCTGGCTTTCCTACCCAAGGGATTGAACGCGCTCTTGCTCGGTGAGGATTATGCAAAGACGATGGGTTTGAATGTTTCGCGGCTGCGCCTGCTGGTCTTGATCAGTGCATCCATCCTCTCTGGAGCAATTACGGCTTTTTGTGGACCGATCGGTTTTATCGGTGTAGCTGTGCCGCATATCGCTCGCAACCTGTTGAAGACTTCCAACCACAAGCTGCTTATTCCGGCTGTGATCCTGATTGGTGCTATTGTCGCCGTGATGGCAGATTTGGTTGCCCAGATGCCGGGCAGCCAGTTTGTGCTGCCAATTAATGTAGTGACGTCTCTATTCGGAGCACCTTTTGTACTCTGGATTGTTCTAAAACGTAAACGGGGGGCGACAACATTCAACGTATGAGAACCCCGCTGCTATCCACCCAAAATCTTGAAATTGGCTATATAAACGGCAAACCTGCCCGCAAAGTGGTTGGATCGGAACTGAACCTGGAGTTGTATCAAGGTGAGTTTGTCTGCCTGGTTGGACCAAATGGTGCCGGTAAATCGACACTATTAAAGACGCTAACAGGTTTGCTGCCACTGTTGGGTGGTGAGGTTTTTCTTGGTGGTAAGAGACTGGCACAATTTACACGCAAGGAATTGGCCAACGAAATCAGCGTTGTACTGACCAGTCCGATAGAAGTCGGAGCGATGACTGTCAATGAACTGGTAGCCATGGGTCGCTTCCCCTTTACCGGTCTTTTCGACCGGATGAGCCAAAGAGATTGGGAAGTTGTACAGCAATCGCTTGAAATGGTTGGAATGACCGGGTTTGAAGAACGGATGGTTCACAAGCTCAGTGATGGTGAACGCCAGAAAGTGATGATCGCCCGGGCATTGGCGCAGGAGCCCCGCATTTTGGTACTGGACGAACCAACAGCTTACCTGGATTTGCCTGGTCGCGTGAGCATAATGAACCTGCTGCATGAGTTGGCAAGGTATCACGACAAAACTGTATTGACCTCAACCCATGACCTCGACCTGGCAATGCGCAGTGCCGACCGCTTCTGGTTAATGTCTCCAGTGGGGAAGGTTGTCAGCGGTGCACCTGAAGATTTGGTCCTGAGTCGTGAATTTCAACGGGTTTTTACCCGGGACCGGATCAGTTTTGACCTGATGAACGGAAATTTTAAGGTTGCTGACAGTAGTGAAGGGCAGGTGTGCCTGCAGGGCGATGGGGAAGCCCGGGTTTGGACGGAACGCGCTTTGCAAAGAATTGGCTACTCAGTTAGTTTTACTAATGAGGCTTGCATCGGCTTGCGCGTAGCCGTAAAACCTGTCGAATCAGGGTTTGTTTGGACGGTTGTGGAGGGGGAGGCAGTTAACGAATTTTTCGATATTGAGAGCCTGTTAACTCATTTGCGAAGATTGACAATATGAGTGAAAGGATTGTTTGTCAGTCTGAGCGATAGCGAAGAATCGTGTCGATGGGAGGCTAAAATCCCACGCAATAAAGGCTCAGGTGGACAAAGAATTCACAACATCAAAAATCTGTCATTCATGATCCACACTTAAACCGTCAAGAATGGCTCAAGTAACAAGACAACGGTCACCACCATGATCAAAGCAGTCATAACATAGGCCAGAACATTAACACCTTTGCTGTTACGATACTTACCCATGATGGCTTTGTCATTGGCCAGCCTCAAAATCAGTATCAATAAGACAGGTAATAAGATGGCGTTCATAGCCTGAGAGAGGATCATAATTGGAAAGAGTGGAATCCCCGGGATAAGCACGATCATCATACTGATCAACATGATGAAAGCAAATCCGCCATAAAACACAGGCGCCTCCTTGGGATTACGGTTCAAGCCGCGTTCAAAACCAAAGGCTTCGCAGATTGCATACGTGGTCGAAAGTGGTAAGACAGAGACTGCCAGCAGGGACGCGCCAAGTAAGCCAACTGCAAACAAGACACCTGCCCAGTTCCCCGCCAGTGGTTCGAGTGCCAGTGCGGCATCCTTGGCATCCGACACAACGATGCCGGATGTAAAGAGTGTCGCGGCAGTAACGATGATGATAAACGCTGAGATTACGTTGCCCCAAGCTGCGCCAAAGCTTACATCGATCCTGGTGTTGCCATATTCGTGCATTTCAACACCTTTATCAGCGATCGAAGCTTGCAGGTAAAAGATGCCCCAGGGTGTGATTGTGGTGCCTATAACTGCCAGGATCGAAAGAATGTAATCGCCATCAAACTGCAAGTTGGGTCGAATGATTGCCTGACCTACAGCTGCCCAATCCGGTTTAATATAAAACACTGCAAAAACGTAACTGAGCGAGGCAAAAGTGAGGATCAAGAGCGCTTTTTCAACATGCTTGTATTTGGCCTTCAGGATCAACAGACTCATTAATAAGCCGGCGATTGGCACGCTAATATATTTACTAACCCCAAACAGTTCTCCGGCAGCAGCAACTCCAGCGAACTGAGCAAAGGTAGTGCCCAGATTGGCAACAAAAAGAGCCAGCATGGCAAACGTGGTGATCTTGACACCATAGCGTTCGCGGATAAGGTCGGCTGTACCTTTGCCCGTAACAGCGCCCATACGAGCTGCCATCTCCTGGACAATCACTTCGCCGATGGTAATGACCACGATCAACCATAAGAAGCTGTAACCGTACTTTGATCCAGCAACCGAATAAGTGGCAATTCCAGGCGCGTCGTTGTCAGCTGACGCAGTAATCAAACCTGGACCCAGGATTGTGAAGATCATCAGGATCTTACGTAGCCAGATTGGGAGCATGATCTTTCTTTTCATGTTATCTGCCTGCAAAACGAGGTAGTTTCTTTTTCCAGGCTGTAGGAAGAACCGTGTCGAGGGCATCATCTACAGTAACAATCCCAAGCATTTCGTTCGTTTCAGGGTCAATTACAGGCACTGCCATCAAGTTGTACTTTGCTACCAGGTAAGCCGCTTCGTCTTGTGGTGCATAGGGAGAGATATTGACTGTATGTTCATCAAACCAGCTTGAGAGGGGTTTTTCCAAAGGCGAGGTAACCAGGTCGCGCAGGGATAACACTCCCTGAAGATGTTTGTTTTCATCCAGAATGTAAACATAAAACATAAATTCATCTTCGAGCGCATCTTCATTCGTGCGTAAATGATGTAAAGCTTCACCTACAGTGAGTTCGGCAGGAACCCAGGCAAATTCTGTGGTCATGATGCCACCTGAAGAGTCTTCGCGATAGCGTAGCAGCGTGCGCATATCTTCCTCATCGTCATCTTCCATGAGATTGAGCAACTCTTCACTTTTACCTGATTCCATATCAGCCAGGATGTCTGCTGCTTCGTCAGGTTCCATTTCTTCCAAAATGTCTGCTGCGCGTTCGGGTTCCAGGTGCGAAAGGACAACCTGCTGAATTTCGGGGGAACTTTCTTCCAATGTGTCCGCCAGCTGCTCATCGGTGAACCCTTCCAGGAATGCCTTGCTGGTGTGGTGGTCCAGGTCATCCAGAATTGCGGCAATGTCTGCTGGTTCCATTTTCACCAGGCGTTCGCGGGAGACCTTGAGGCGCAATGGATCGTCGTGCTCGATTGAAGCTACGTCTTCCCAGGGAATTACGTTGCTTTTCGGTTTCTTATTGAGCAGTTTGGCAGCGACTTTGATCAAATTGTCCATACCTAAACGGCGAACCAGCCCCAAACCTCCCACATCCACGCCTGTCAAATAGAAATTTTGCTCTTTGCGGGCTAGCTGCAAGTCGTTCACGCGCACCAGGCGTTTACCTTCCGTATCAACGATTTGCTGATCGAGCACGCGCTGTTTCAGATAAAGCTCGTGTCCACCGGGATGATAGATCAGAGGTTCTTCGCCACGCCGATTGAGCGTGATCGATGGCCAAAGCGTGGCTACACTGCTGGCATCAAGTATTTCAATGCCCCTGGAGGTGTTTTTGACCACGATCGCTATAATGGGCGGCATGGTTTGCTCGGTATTGTTTACCAGGATGTCATCCAATTGACCGATGACACGCCCAAAAACATCCCAGACTTTTTGATTGAGAAGTTTGCTTAAATAAATCATCCGCACCTCGCCATATTTTATTAGAAGGCGATTCCAGGGGTCAGTTGTTTGCACTCTGACCCTGGCTGCGGATGATCGTGCAATCAGAATCAGAGAATGGTTAGCTCAACCTTACTGGGAGGCTGAGCTTGGTCTTCGCCCGTATAGGAATCGCTTCCTGAGTTAGATAAATTTTCCATTTCTCTGTTATACACCAAGTAAGAATTATAACCCAAGACAATATTTAGGGCGATAGAATTTGCCAGATACAGTGCTAAATATTGCGAAAATCACATAGAACGATGGAAAGTTTAGGGAATTCGATAAATCTGAATAGTCGGACCTGTAATATTGGTGGTTTTTGTTTTTGATGCAAGATTAGTTAGGTAATCAACAAGAATGGTAAATTGTTCTTTTGGATTTGTAGGTTTTTCACTTGGTTTGAACTCAACTATTAGTTCAGCATTGGATCGTAGCCTTTTGTAGAAATCGTTCTCCGCGATGTAACGTTCAGGCTCAGCTTCATATCTTCTGTACATATTGGAGGACAAGATCACATACTGAAATTGCCCGGGATCGTCAATGTCAAAGTTAAAAATCGTCCTCAGATTTCTTGGGAGAAAAGGTGTATAGCTTTCGTAGACTGAATTTTCCGGGTAGATATCATTTTCCCCAGCAAATTCAAGCGCAACAACGCGGGTGTCCCGCCAGGTGAGAATAACGGATGAAGTCAAACCGTTGAGGGCATAGATCGCAACAAATACCCCAACAAAGATCATTGCTAATATCTTTACCACTCGCTGGTGCTTGAGCACCTCCCAAAGTTTTGCCATGCCCAAAGCCCCAAGCATCAGCGGGGTAATCATCATTGGGAGAGACCAACGCTCCCAGTGCAATCCTAATTTGCTCAATGCCACCCAATACCCCGCGCCGAAGAATAGCAGCAGCATGGCAGGTTGTTTGGAGATACTCGAAAAAAATAAACCGGCAATAGTAAACAAGGCAACCATCCATCCAGCGCCTTTGATGAATACATCCAGGTAAAAGAGCATATTACCAAACCAGCTCAAGTTATCCGCGCCGAGGTGAGTGGGTTTGGCTTCGATTAATATGGCTTTGCGTACCTGATCCAGCTTTAAGAAAAGGTGAGGGGCAAAAATGAACATACTGATCGCAACAATCAAAAGCGTTATCAGTATCCCACTCAGGAACTCCTCCCATTTTTTCGGGTTTTTCTTGTTCTCCTGGGAGAAAATACTGATGCCGATCGTCACTAGAACGATGCCATAAGATAGTATTCCGGGATATTTTTCCAACGTGTTTAATGCTACGGTGATACAGGCAAGGATAATCCAAACCAAATTCTTTTTCTGCAGATAAAGCAGGCAGAACAGGATGATTGCCAGTGAGAAAGCTGTGTTCAGAATATCTCCCGTAATATAGTGGGAATTTACGATGAAAGACGGAAAAAAGCATGTCAAAAAAGCTGCAGCGAGCGAGAAATCAACTGCTTTGAATAGTTTTCCAATCTTCCAGGCTAGCACAGGCACTGTTGCCCCAAGAACTGCCACAAGTAAGCGGGCGTGAAAGTAGAAGAATAATGGGTCTTCACTGTAAGCCCAGCCAAAATTCTTATGAAAGAGGATCTTGCTGAGCAGATTCAGATATCCAAAAAGCGCTGAGTACAAGAATTGATTAGGCCTGGCATAAAACCCGGAATCAAGCGTGTGATTCCTGCTCATCTCTATCAGAGGATCGATTATGAATCTCTCGTCGTGGTGCGTCAGTAAAGGAAAGCCGAACTTGAGCCCGATTACGCGCACAGCCAAAGCGATCAAGTAGATCGCCACCGGGATTAACCATGAATAAGAGCGAGATTTTTTGACGCGTTTCGTGGACGCTTCCATAATCGTGAATTATACCCGTGCCACTAATGGCTGTGTCAACGTGGAATGAGCAAGTACTGCTCGTTTCGCTCCCAGCATCATGACCCCCACCGTACGGACGGGATTCAGTCTATCTG
>DOEX01000281.1 GCA_003532515.1 Anaerolineaceae bacterium
CTTTCCAACCAGGAGCTGACAGCCACTCCCAGCCCAACCCCAATACAAACTGCAACTCCATCCATCACAGCCACCGTCGAGCCTTGTACAATTTCTGCCATATTGATCAGCGATGTCACCATCCCCGCTGGTACCATCTTGAAACCTGGACAGCAATTCACGAAGACCTGGCGGGTCCAGAACAATGGCACATGCCTTTGGGAGGATTACAAACTTGTCTATGTGCGTGGCAGTCGCATGGGTGGTAATTCGCCATCACCGGTAAGGACCATTCAACCCGGTGAGGTGTTTGACCTGTCTCTCGAAATGATTGCACCAAGTTATCATGGTGCCTATGAGGGCGTCTGGCAAATTCAGACCGAGAAAGGCATCTTGATCGGATTAGAATTAAAAGTTGTCATCGGAATTCCAACCCCCACTCCCACCCCAACACAAACACCCACTCCAACAGCAACGCCAACCGCGACTGCTACACCTACAGCCACCTCAACACAAACACCCACTCCAACAGCAACGCCAACCGCGACTGCTACACCTACAGCCGCCGCAACTCAAACCGCCACCACTACAATGACACCTACAAATACTGCAACACCAACCCCCACCTCTACGCCAACCCATACCAGCACTTACACGCCAACTCCCACGGTGACCGGAACGCTCACTCCCACTGAAACCGGCACACCAAGCTCTGGTGACACCGCTCCATAGTCCAGAGTCTGAGATTTATTTCTAGATCGTACCGGAGTCTTCGCCGAGCAGGATTTACTATTCTTAGGTCCGGTCTTTCAAATCATCCTGACGTTGTAGGTATTAGTGAGAAATTCACTCCTACAGTTTGATTGCAAGTCTCCCCGGACACTTAAAACGCGCGAGACCAATCACTACGGACCAAGCCCTATTACCTATCAGCTAACCGCTACCTCATCAATGCACAATCAACTCATCCAAAGTTCGTTTTGGGACGTGGTGAACGCCAACAACATTTCGGTAATACTCAATACCTTTAACTTCATCAAAATCTTCGATGAGGCTGATCTCAGCCGGTTTGCCCAGGGCTATCACTAAAACAATCTCCAGGTTTTCACTTAACCCAAGCACCTCGCGCAGGCTTTCTCGTTTGAAAGCCTTGACCATGCAACCACCAAATCCTTGTTCAGTAGCCCCCAACAACATCGTCTGAGCCGCAATACCAGCATCGATCTCAAAGATGGGTTTGATCTCATTATCTCCAAGAATGATGATATATCCGCTCGGCCTCTCGCCTTCTATCGGACCACCCCAATCCTTTAGGTAGCCTCCGAATTTCACATTTTTGAAAACCTGCTCACATTCTTCTGCGTCACTGACCAGCCAAAACTTAAGCGCCTGGAGGTTTGCAGGGCTTGGTGAGATGCGTGCCAAACCAACTAATGAAACCAAAAATTCTCTGGGAATACGCACACTCTGATCAAAACGTCGGTAGCTTCTATTCTTGAGGACCAGATCGGAAAAGTTCATAGTATCTCCTTGTCGAATCTTGCTTTTTGTTTGTAGGGAAAAGGCCTGCCTTTTCCAATTTACAAGTTTTGTGGTCGAGGCAGGCCTCGACCCTACATGACGCCAATTTTTCACTTGAGGAAAGCCTCGACCCTACTTCACACTCGACTCCGTTTTTGTAGGGAAAAGGCCTGCCTTTTCCAATTTTCAAGGTTTATGGTCTTGACACAGGCCTCGACCCTACAAGTACTCTTCAATCTTTTTCGAATACTCTCCTGTCACGAGAATATATGCAACAATCAACAATACCAACCCTCCCCCATCAAACCAGATGAAGCGCAAAATTGAACTTCGCAATACGGAGTTTTCTATTGGAATCGTCCGTAACAGCAGGCTTTCGCCGATCAACCCAACCGCCTGCATCAAAATTGCCTGGATCAAAGAAACCCTGTAGAGTCTTGGATGGTAGAAAGCAAAAAAGTAAGGTACTTGCCACATGAAAAAAAGAATTCCGTAGCCAATAATTACTACTCTGCCAACCTCCCCGCTGAGTTCATAGGCTGCCAGGTACAATTCTGGTCTGAAAACAAAATCGACTGCGCATGCAAGGTTCATTCCTAACACAAGTCCGATAAAAACCCTTGCTATCCATTCCCGCAGTCTGGAATTGGATCTCATGTCTGCCCTTCTTTCGAAACCACGCCTTGTTCTACCTTCCAGACTTTATGCTGAGCCAAAAAATCAGGCTCAAACATCTCCAGATCGGTTGTGGTTACAAAGGCTTGCTCCACTTTGTCCAACAAACCCAACAATGCCCCTCGTCGGATTGGGTCCAGCTCAGCCATGACCTCGTCCAACAACAGCACGGGCCATTCACCGCTGCGTTGCTTCATTAATTCCACTTCAGCGAACTTGAGTGAGAGCAATGCTGTGCGCATTTGCCCTCTCGATCCATAATTGCCAAGGTCAACCTGGTTCGCTAAAAACCTTATTTCATCCCGATGTGGTCCAACGCTGGTCGATCCCCGCCGGATATCTTCTTTCCTGTGCTTTCGCAATTCATCGGCAAAGCCAGTTTCGATATCCTTTGCTTCAATTTTGCCAGCTTCCGCTAAATGTTGAACGCCTGGAAGGGCAATTTGCCCTAAAAGAGGCTGGGTAGGGTCAAATGAGGGCTGGTATTCGAGCCTGAAAACTTCGCGCCCCTGCGTCAGCTTTTGATGAGTCTGGCGGGCATTATCTTCCAATTGACCAAGGATCCCAATTCGACCTCTAACCAAATATGCACCGTGTTCAGCCAGCATTCCATCCCAAAAATCCAGTTGATCGGGTGGACCACCAACCTCGCCCAATCTCTTTAGAAGTGCGTTCCGACGGGTCATTGCCTGGGTGTATTTCAGAAGATGTTTCGAATAACCCGGTTCGATTTGACAAAGAATCTCATCCAGGTATCGGCGCCGGTCAACCGGACCACCTTCAAAAATTTTTGCCATCTGTGGAAGAAAAGATACGGCATTAAACTGTCCATACAATTCGCTAAACCGCCTGTTGACGCCGTTGAGCAGCGCTTCTTTCCGAAAACGCGTGCTGTCGTTACCTCCGTTGGGCTCTTGTATCAGTCGTACTTCCAGTGTGTTCTTACGTCCACCTCTCACAAACTCCCCAATGATACGTCCAACTTTGATTGGATCGCTCTCCGGAAGGTTAAAATTAAGCAATTGACGGTCCGTGCTCGCACTGAAGGAGGTGAAAAGAGCTAAAAAAGCGACTGCCTCCAAAACGCTCGTCTTACCCTGCGCATTCGCGCCATGGAATAAAATCACCCGCCTGGGAAAATCAAGTTCCAGGCGGGAGAAAATGCGAAAGTTAGTCAGTGAAAGACGGGTGAGGTACATTACTCAGTAAACTCTTCGGCGTCTTCAGAGACAGGTTCATAAATCTCGCTTGCTCGGTCGATGTAGAGGATGCCATCCAGGTGGTCCATCTCATGTTGAATGATACGTGCCATCCAGCCTTCGGCTTTCACTTTTTGAGGTTTACCATGACGCGTCAGAGCTTTGACAGTAATTTTCTCGTGCCGGTCAACTTTTCCGATCAATCCAGGCACAGAAAGACAGCCTTCGATACCCTCAACCATCTCTTCCGACCTTTCAGTGATCTCGGGGTTGACCAGGACGTAGCGTTTTGGCTTTGGTTCGGGTGCATTTTCGTCCTCAGGTTCTTCTGCGTATTCGATCACAACAAGGCGGATCGATTCACCGATTTGTGGCGCTGCCAAACCTACACCCGGCTCATTTAACATGGTCTCAAACATGTCGTCGACCAGTGTCTGTAATTCTTTATCAAATTTTTTTACCGGTTTTGCTTTAAGACGCAAAATTGGGTCCGGAAAAGTAACAATTTCCTTTAGTGCCATATATACTCCAAATGTAATCTACAGCTATTTTACCTCATCCGGGAGGCGGATTCAAAGGTGAAGTAACATCTTTACTTGCCAAAAGGTCTTGTGATTCTTCCTGAAAAACCTTGAACCATTGCGCAATGCGGTCGCGTTCCTGCCGAATTTGACGATCTTCTTGTTCCTGCGAGTGAGTACCGATCCGGCTGAAAATGTCCTGCTGAACTTTGGAAGGTTGATGGACATTATTGAATGTCAGTTGCGTATTACCAACAGTGATGTAGACCGTGCCAAAATTAAACATCATAGGGATAATTCCGCGGCGTTCATATTCAATGCTCAGGATGTTTTCCAATGGTGCTGCCCGGCGCGATTCCCGACCAAATGGTTTGCGGTCCAGGTCGATTACCTGGTTGGGAGTAAGCTGGAAAATGTCGTTGCGCCAATCCACATATTGGTAGATCATAATTAAAAAGCACACTAACATCAGGAAGGAAGCCAATGTTATTGCCATGCTATAATTCAAACCAGCGATGTTACGTGTTACCAATGCAATGATAAATACAGTAGACAGAACCATACCCAAAAATGAAAGAAACACTTTCTTGAGCAAAATGATCCAGTGTTTTCGATACGTTATCGCTCCGCCCATTTCATAACGTACTTTCAAAAAGTCGCTGAGCAGCCATTCGATAAATCCGATTTCAGCCTGGGGCATCTCGTTGTCGATCCCATACTCTTCTTCAAGTTCTCTCGTTGTGACTTCTTCTGCTGACTTCCCAAATTTTTCACGCAGTGCCTTTCGAATTTCTTTCGCATCCAACTCAAGGTCAACGTGCTTGCTTTTTGCCCAAAAACTTTCAATCAGTTTGCCAATCGTTTTGGCATGAGCCACCCGCTCAAAGCGGATATCGCCTATAAAGGTTCGCACCATGACATCAGAATATCCAATCAACGCTCCCATCTGGGTTGTTTTGACTCCCACAGAGATGAGGGTAGTAAGCGGCGCTTCCTGGCGGCTTTCATAAAAACCGGATACACGTTCCACCCAAACCATGCGTTTGGAGGTAATAAGGTAATAATCGTTCGCCCAGTTATTGATATTCCAAAGCAGCCATATCGCGCAAATTAGAAAAGCAACCACCATACCGACCAGGGCTACCATGGCATAATCAGCTTGCACAAAGTTCAAACCGAGCAAAATCGCCGCAAATACCAGCAAGGGAGGCATCAGTGCAAAGAACAAAAAAACAGGGTGTTTGCGAGTGATCAGGCTCACTTTTTCATCCGGTTCCAACCAGGGCATAGGCAAGCGACGGATCATCACCTGGCTGTTCGCCAAAACAGTGAGGCTCTCAGCAAATGCGGGTCTGTCTGAACCTATTTGATGAATATTCGCACCCGATATAAACCAAACACGGCTGTTTGTTTGCGCCTGGATCGTTTCCAAGCGCTGGTTTGCTGAATTGCTGGTCGCCAACCCGAGAATATCCCCTCGTTGGTATGGGTGTGAGATCTGACCCTCCTGGTCGAATCCGATTAATTTACCAGTCTCGACCAGGAATAATCCATCTACTTCTTCGCCTTCTTCAAAAAGGATCTCTCCTTTGGGTAGTTCCACCATCACCAGCGCATCTGCGATGGCTGGCAGGTCTTCATCAGGAAGTGCACTGAACAGGGCACTTTCCCGAAGAAACTTGGTGAAACTATCGTTAGAAGAGTTCATTCTTATTTCATCCTGGAATTTGTTCTCCAGCCGCATCCTCAGATAAAGGTTTTTCTTCAGCGGTAAAGGACAATTCAGTTTCACCATCGATTTTACTTACGAGAACAACATCGCCTGCCTTGAAATCGCCTTCCAACAAACGGATGGCAAGTTTGCTTTCAACGTATTTCTGCAAAGCGCGCTTAAGTGGTCGGGCGCCAAAGAGTGGGTCGTAACCCTGATCTGCCAGCCAATACCTGGCCGAGTCGTCAATCACCAGGCTGACATCGTAGCCGCGTAGACGATCTTTGATTTCCTTTACCTGCAGATCAACGATTTTCACTACATCATCTTTCGAAAGAGGGGCAAAGGCAATAATATCGTCAATACGATTGAGAAATTCCGGTCTGAAAGCATCCTTAAGCGCTTTCTCGATCTTCGCCTGGGAGTCTTTGACTTCTTGAGAGTCGTCACCTTCTGCAAGGAAACCAAGCGCGCCGCCCTTGCGGACGAACTCGGTGCCAAGGTTGCTGGTCATGATCAGAACGGTGTTCTTGAAGTCCACCACCCTGCCCTGACCATCGGTCAGACGACCGTCATCCAAAATTTGTAACAACGCATTCCAGACTTCGGGATGTGCTTTCTCAATCTCATCGAACAAAACAACGCGATATGGTCTGCGCCGAACGGCCTCGGTCAGCTGACCGCCCTCTTCGTAGCCAACATATCCTGGAGGAGCGCCGAATAAACGTGAAGCCGTGTGTTGCTCACGGTATTCGCTCATGTCGAGTCGCACGAGTGCGTCTTCGTCATCGAACAGAAATTCCGCCAATGCTTTTGCTAATTCTGTCTTACCAACACCGGAAGGACCGATGAAAATGAAGGATCCAACTGGACGATTGGGATCCTTCAAACCAGAACGAGCCCGGCGAATCGCATCCGAAACCGCCTTAATTGCCTCATCCTGCCCAATGATGCGTTCATGCAAGCGATCTTCCATCTGGAGCAACTTCTGGGTTTCAGATTCCAACAGCTGCGTAACCGGAATTCCAGTCCATTGATTGATCACTTCGGCAATGTCGTCAGCATCGACGACATCATCCAGTTTGTTCTCAGCTTCCCAGGCTGATTGCCTTTGGTTGAAGCTTTCTTCCAATTTGAGTCGCTCTGATTTCAGCTTGACTGCCAGTTCATATTCACGATCCAGGCTGGCTTTTTCTTCCTCAGCCAGGAGCCGATCTATTTCTTTGCGGTCTTTCTTGAGATCCTCAGGCAAGGAATACAAAGCTACGCGCAGTTTGGCAGCTGCTTCGTCCATCAGGTCAATCGCCTTATCAGGCAATTTTCGACCAGTCATATATCTGTCGGATAAGTTTGC
>DOEX01000109.1:0-5761 GCA_003532515.1 Anaerolineaceae bacterium
GCCGCTGGGGAGAAAGGGAACCCCATCCAGTTATTTGAAAAGTCAGTTTATTGATATTATTTCTTGGTTGCTCCGCGGCGGCGACCACGACCAGCAACGGTACGTTTCGGGCCCTTGCGGGTGCGAGCATTTGTGCGGGTGTTTTGACCGCGCACAGGCAGGTTTCGGCGGTGGCGTAAGCCACGATAACAGCCGATTTCGACCAGGCGTTTGATGTTCATTTGAACTTCGCGGCGCAGGTCACCTTCGACAGTTAAGTTCTGACCGATAAACTCGCGGAGTTTAGAAACTTCATCTTCGGGCAGGTCCTTAACACGAATGTCAGGATCAACGCCAGTAGCGTCCAAAATCTTATCAGCAATTTTTGGACCGATACCATAGATGTACCGTAGTCCAATCTGAATGCGCTTGTTGCGCGGGAGGTCAACACCTTCTATACGTGCCATATTCTATTACCTATCCTTGTCGCTGCTTGTGTCTTGGGTTGGTGCAAATAACGTAAAGTCGACCTTCACGTTTAACAATTTTACACTTATTACAGCGCTTTTTAATTGAAGCTGATACTTTCATCAGTCAGTCTCCTTCTTCTCTCCGCAAAGTTCTTATTATAAATGCTTCCCTTGCTCTTAGCAAGGTCTTTTCTTGCTTTTAATCCAATTTCGCCAAATTGCCTGGCTTTTCATCATCGACCGCCGCCTACTTCACAGCGAGCAATGTTATGAATATCTTTACAAAGCAGTCAGCACCAACGGACCGTTTTTGGTCACTGCAATGGTGTCTTCCTGGTGAGCGGTAAGCGCGCCATTTTTTGAAACCACAGTCCAGCTATCAGCAAGCACTTTGGTCTGTCTTGTGCCTACCAGGACCATCGGCTCGATGGCTATTGTCATACCCTCACGTAGCAAAAAACCCGTCCCACGTTGACCATAATTGGTCAGTTGTGGGTCTTCATGCATTTCTCTGCCTACACCATGACCGGTGTAGGTATGAGTGCAGAAGTAGCCTTCGCTTTCAACATATTCTTCGATCGCAGCGCCTACATCACCGCTGTGATTGCCGGGCACCATATGTGCAGTCGCAATCGCAAGCGCTTGAGTAGTCACATCGATCAAATGCTGAGCCTTGGGCGAAATCTCTCCAACGCCCACAGTAAAAGCCGCATCACCAACAAAGCCTTGGTAGACGGTACCGCAGTCGACCGAGATGATATCACCTTCGTTAAGTCTGCGATTCCCTGGAATGCCATGCACCAGTACCTCATTGATACTTGTGCAAATGCTCCCCGGAAAAGGAACTCCATTGCCCGGATCGTAGTCTTTGAAAGGTGAATAAATACCGTGTTGACGTTGGAAACTTTCAGCTACCTCGTTCAACTCACCGGTAGTCACACCAGGTGCGATGGCGGCTTTGACCGCTTCAAGCGTCTGGCGATTCAAACGACCCGCCTCACGCATGATGGCAATCTCCGACTCCGATTTGATGTTTACTCTCGACTGAAACCCGTACATTCAGACTTTCGCTACTTTCAAAAGATCTTCGGTTACCTTCTCAATTGACTGGGTTCCATCGATTTTTACCAGCGTACCGGCATCACGATAGTACTCGATCAAAGGCGAGGTTTGAAGATAGTAAACGTCGATTCGATGAGCAACCGTACTGGGCTTGTCATCGTCTCTTTGATAAAGTTCACTGCCGTCGATGTCATCGATCCATTTAACTTTGGGTGGGTTATTCACGGCGTGGTAAACACGACCTGCTTTGCTCATCCAGCGACCACTCAAGCGTTCAACCAGGATCTCATTAGGGACATGGATAAAAGGAACCAGGTCCACCTGACCACCGATTTTCGCCAACAAGGCATCCAAAGCCTCAGCTTGTGCCGGAGTGCGGGGGAAGCCATCCAAAACGGCGCCCTTCTGGCAATCTGGTCTGCTCAGGCGTTCTTCCACCATAGCAATCGTTACATCGTCAGGTACAAGCTCGCCTTTGTTCATAAAACTGGCGGCAAGCTGGCCTAATTCGGTCTCGTTGCTTAAGTTTTCTCTAAACAGATCACCCGTTGAGACATGGACTAATCCAAGCGCTTCAGCAATGATCTTAGCCTGGGTGCCTTTTCCAGCTCCCGGAGGCCCTAACATGACGATGTAAGTCGCATTTTCATTCATAGCAGTCTCAATTATTAGTTGATCAACCTGTCGTCGTAGCCGTGCATACGCAGTTCAGTTGAAATCAATTCCACAGTTTCGCGGATTGTACCGACAACAATCAGTAGACCTGATGCCTGCATCAGGCTGGTACCGTTGCTGCCTTCTGGCAGGAAGTATCCCNNCGCCGCTGAACACGGGTCAAATAATCCTGGGTGGGTTTTCCACGAACAACACCGGGGATCTGGGCACCCTGCTTTTTGAGGTTATCTCCGTAATTCTGCTGGGCAAATAAGACATCGGTATAGAAGTAGGCAAAGGCTACTACCAGCAGGAAGAACATCAGAGGATACCACCAGGTATCACCACCAAAAGCAGCATAAAACCAATTAGCCGTATTACTCACCCATTTCGNNGGATCATACCAGCCATATTCACCATCAACGGAAGCTGAGAGCGAACGGGCATGGACATACGATTACCAATACGACGACCAGGGAAGAGCACCGGAACATTCCGACGACCACCCTGAACATAAACGATTGCCAGGATAGTCAGGACAAAGACCACCAAAACCACCAGGAAAACCCACCAGGCTTCCTTGGCAGCAACCATACGAGCAATTGCGACCGGGAATCTGGAGACGATACCGGAGAAAATGATCAATGAGAGACCCTGGTTGCGCAAGCCAAACTCAGAGATGAGTTGACCGNNCCAGCAACCATGGTAATGATCGCGGTGACAGTCGGTAGAAGGTTAGCACCAGAAAAACCCCAGTTTGAAATGATCGAACTGCCTTGCAGCATCTGATTAAAGATGTTGATCTGCCCAAAAGCAGAAAGCAAAGCCATCGGGATGGTCANNTTTCCATCCAGATACGACCTTCGCGCGGGTCATCCTGCATCTTGCGCTCAAGTGCTGGAATAACCGGCGTGAGCAGTTGCAGGATAATTTGCGCGGTAATGTATGGGTAAACGCCCATAGCCAGAATTGAGAACTGCGATACCGCACCACCGGAGAGCAGGTCAAGCAAATTGACCAGGTTTCTGCCGGCACCCGTCATCTGGGAAAGCCCAGCGACAGCTGCGCGGTCAATTCCGGGCACCGGAATATTAGCTGCCAGTCTGTAAACAGCCAGCAAAAGCAGAGATATCAGCAGTTTATTGCGGATATCTTCTGATTTCCATAAAAAGCGCCAGGATGATCGTTTCATTAAGTCAACTCCTCTAGCTACGAGATCTCGATAGTTTCGATACTTCCACCAGCCTGTTCAATCTTCTGGCGAGCACCCTCGGTTACTTTATGAGCCTTGATCTTCAAGGCAACTTTAATTTCACCGCGTCCCATGATCTTGACAGGTAAGCCTTTGCCTTTTAGCAGACCGGCTTCCTTCAAGGTTTCGGGGGTCACTTCGCTGCCAGCCTTGAATTCCTGCAGGGAATCCAGGTTGACCTCGGCATAACGAACACGGTTGCGCGGGGTGAAACCTTCACCACGCAGGAAGGGTAGTTTACGGTAGAAAGGCAGGTTGCCGCCTTCATGATAGAGGCGGACACCGCCACCGTTGCGGGAGTTCTGACCCTTGGTACCACGACCAGAAGTCTTTCCATGACCGCTACTCATACCACGACCAACGCGCTTGCGATTTTTCTTACTACCCTCGTTGGGTTTAAGATCGTGTAATTGCATGCTTATTTCTCCTCATCCACTGTTTCGATCTCAACCAGATGGGAGACCTTGTCCAGCATACCTAACAGGGCATCGTTCTCCTGGTGTTCAACAACATCACCAACTTTGCGAAAGCCCAGGGCTTTGAGTGTGTTTTTAGTCCGGACGGTATAACCGATTCCGCTCCTGACCTGTTTGATTCGGAGAGTTTTGACAGTTTGTTTCTTAGCCATTCTTCCTCCGTTCCCAATAAGGGGTCACTTCGTCAACATTTATTCCGCGTTCAGCAGCAACTCTTTCGGGCGATTTCAGTTGAGAAAGAGCGTCAAAAGTAGCCTGAACGATGTTGAGCATATTCGAGCTACCCAACGATTTGGTCAGAATGTCTTTAATACCAGCGGCCTCACAAACTGCGCGGACGCCACCAGCAGCAATAACGCCGGTACCAGGAGATGCAGGTTTGAGCATAACTTTTGCACCGCTTTGAGAGCCGTACACCTCATGGGCGATGGTTGTACCCATTAAACTGACCTTGTGCATGTTCTTGTGAGCACGTTCGGTTGCTTTGCGCATCGCATCCGGCACAGCACCAGCTTTACCAGTGCCTAAGCCGACATTTCCGTTATTGTCACCAACAACGATGGTCACTCTAAAAGAGAACCGGCGACCGCCTTTGACAACCTTGGCTACGCGAGCAATGTCGATTACGCGTTCATCAAATTGTGGTTCTAATGCTTGAAAATCATCCATAATATCCTCTTTTAGAACTCCAGCCCACCTTTACGGGCACCTTCGGCCAACGATTTTACGCGACCGGTATAGATGTAGCCGCCACGGTCAAAAACAACCGCGGAAATGCCTTTAGCTTTTGCACGTTTTGCAACTTCTTCGCCAACGAGCAGGGCTTGTTCCACCTTAGACTTGCCTGAAAGCGAGTCACGCAGGGCTGAGTCTATGCTGGAAGCAGACACAAGTGTGTTGCCGCTGTGATCATCAATGATCTGAACATAGATGTCGCTAATGCTGCGGAAAACATTCATGCGTGGGCGTTCCGGCGTGCCGAAAACCTTCTTGCGGACACGGGCGTGACGATGTAATCTAGCTTGATTTCTTGATTTTTTAGCCATTGTCTACCTCTATTTACCGGTCTTTCCAGCTTTACCAGCTTTGAGTTTCACTTCTTCACCCAAATAGCGCACACCAGTTCCATGATAATGCTCTGGCGGACGTAAGTAGCGGATTTCAGAAGCAGTCAAACCAACCTGGTGACGATTGCGACCTAAAACTTTGATCGTGCGAGCCTTCGCGTCGACTTCAAAAGAGATACCATCGGGCGCGGGCACATTGATCGGGTGGGAATACCCAAGGTTTAAGACCAGGTCTTTACCACTCAATTCAGCACGATAACCGACGCCTTTGAACTCTAACACCTTCTCAAAACCCTGGCTGCAACCAACGATCATGTTGTTCAGCAGAGCACGGGTGGTGCCATGGAGGGCGCGGACCTGCGGTTCGTCGTTAGGACGGCTAACCGTAATAATGCCATCTTCTAATTTAATCTCAATCTTAGGGGAGAAGGTATCTTCCAATTCGCCTTTCGGACCCTTGACATGAACCTTGTTCCCATCGATTTTTACTTCAACACCCTTAGGCAGGGTGANNGGGGTTGATAAAATCGCGATACCGATGCCCGAAAGAACCCAGGGGATGTCCTTCTTAGAGGTATACACGCGGCAGCCAGGTCGGCTAACGCGCTGAATCCCTGTGATCAACGAACGGCGGTGGCGTCTTTCGCCGATGTACTTGAGCTTCAGCTGTAAAACTTTGCTGTTTTCACTCTTACCATCGACGACTTCATAACTCTCAATATAGCCTTCTTCAACCAGAATGCGAGCCAACTCAGTCTTGAGTTTAGAATTCGGGATCGCGACCAGGGCTTTGCCCGCGGA
>DOEX01000109.1:5893-12005 GCA_003532515.1 Anaerolineaceae bacterium
TATTGCATACACTTTTTAGCCATTAATTATCCTTCCTGAAGGGCATGCCGAACTTGCGCAGCAGCTCGCGAGCTTGATCGTCAGTTTCAGCAGTAGTAACGATGCTGACTTCCATACCACGTACTTTGTCGATCTTGTCATACTGGATCTCAGTAAAAATCAACTGTTCGGTCAAACCGAGGGTATAGTTTCCGCGACCATCAAACGAGTCGGCTGAAATACCACGGAAGTCACGCACACGGGGCAAAGCGATATTGATCAGGCGATCCAAAAAAGACCACATCTTGTAACCGCGCAATGTTACTTTGACGCCGATTTGGCGACCTTCGCGCAGTTTGAAGTTGGAGATAGCTTTCTTGGCAGCGATGACAACAGGCTTCTGACCGGTGATAATGGTCAGATCGTTTACAGCAGCATCCAATGCCTTGGGGTTATCCAGGGCTTCGCCAACACCAATATTGACAACAACCTTGGTGATACGAGGAATCTGCATGACGTTGCTCAATCCAAGCTCTTTGAAGAGCGCGGGAGCAATTTCGTTATTGTATTGTTCTTGTAGTCTGTTCATATCAATTCACCTGCGCCTTACTTGCCCTTGGCTTCCGCTTTTTTGCTGTCTTTAGTTTTTTCAGTCTTCGGAGCGGTTGGGCTCTTACTGCGGCTGGTCTTCTTGTCAGCTTTTTGGTCTTCAGCGGGTTTTGCTTTGCTTGAACGGCGCGATTCTTTCGCATCTTTCTCTGCAGCACGATCAACCAGGGCAACGTTTGACAGATCAATAGGGGCTTCGAATTCACGAATCCCTGCTGGAATTGTCTTGCCACCCGATTGGGTTTGCTTTTGATGTTTCTTGACGGTGTTCACACCCTGAACCACTACCCGGTTCTCCTTGGGCAATACGCGGATTACTTCACCGACTTTATTCTTGTCGGCTTCGTCGCCGCGCATCACGCGAACACGATCACCTTTCCGGATTTTCATCTTCATTTAGACACTCCTACCATTCACTACAGTACTTCCGGAGCCAATGAAACAATTTTCATGTAGCCTTTTTCACGCAGTTCGCGCGCGACCGGGCCAAAAATACGTGTTCCGCGAGGATTCACGCCATCATTGTCCAGGATCACAGCAGCATTGTCGTCAAAGCAGATTGTCGAACCATCTGGTCGGCGGTAAGCCTTGGCGGTTCGTACGATAACGGCTTTGATGATCTCGCTCTTCTTTACAGAAGCTTGCGGTGTTGCGCTCTTGACAGTGGCAGTTACGATATCACCAATATGGGCATAGCGTCTGCGGGTTCCACCAACAACCTGGATAACCAATATTTCTCTGGCACCAGTGTTATCGGCAACAACCAACCGAGTTTCTTGTTGAATCATGCGGCACCTTCTTCGTCTTCGACGATTTCAGCGACTTCTTCAAGTTCTTCTTCAATCACGTCTTCAAAGATTTCGACAGTGTCTTCAGACTCTTCGGCTGCTAAATCTTCCGCTTTTTCAATGGCTGCTTCAATAGCTTCAATGCTTTCTTGCCTGATCTCAACCTTGACAATACTCTCAACTACCCAGGTGACAGTTTTGGAAATCGGTGCTGATTCGACGATAACAACTTTATCGCCAACGTTACAGCCAATCTCATCGTGAGCCTTATAGGCTTTCACACTGCGCACAACCTTGTGATACAAGGGGTGTTGGTAAGTACGGGTCACTTCAACAATTACGGTCTTATCCATTTTATTGGACTTGACGGTACCGGTTAAACGACGTCGTTTATTCATTATTTACCTTCCTTCTCATTACGCACGCGTTCGGTGAGAACAGTTTCAAGACGAGCGATGTCCCGGCGGGCAACTTTGAAACGGCTGGTATCAGTCAATTGACCAGTCACCATTTGAAAGCGCAGGTTCATCAGTTCCTGGCGAATGTTTATGAGTTTGGTTCGAATTTCTTCTGTAGAAAGTTCTTTTATTTCTTTGGCGTTCATGAACCTTCTCCTATTGCTTCTCTTGATACGATCTTGGTTTTAAATCCCAACTTATAGCGGGCTCTTTGTAAAGCCAACTTGGCTGTTTCATTATCGGTACCACCGATTTCGAACAGGATACGACCAGGGCGAATCACTGCCACCCAATGGTCCACAGCACCCTTGCCTTTACCCATACGGGTTTCAGCTGCGCGCTTGGTGTAAGGCTTGTCGGGGAAAACCCGTACCCATACCTTGCCGTGGCGTTTCATCTCATGAACAATTGCACGGCGAGCGGCTTCAATCTGACGTGCTGTCAGATAGCCACAATCCAGCGCTTTTAATCCATAGTCACCGAAGTTGACGTCTGCGCCGCGATAGGACTTTCCCTTCATACGGCCGCGCATCTGCTTGCGGTACTTTACTCTTTTTGGCATCAACATAATCTGCTACCTCACTCGTTACGATATTACTCGCTAATATAAACACCCTCGGTTGATTCAACCTTTTCTTCGGGTTGATCGATGACGATGCCTTTATAAATCCAGACCTTGATGCCAATTTGACCAAAAGTGGTTGTGGCAGCAGCCCGCGCGAAATCGATGTCTGCACGCAGTGTCTGCAAAGGTACCCGACCTTCACGCAAAGTCATGCGGCGTGCCATTTCAGCGCCGGAAAGACGACCGGAAACTGAAATTTTGATTCCTTCCGCGCCCTGGCGTAATGCTTGCTGAATCGCGCGCTTCATGGCTCGTCGATAACTAATTCGACGTTCCAATTGACTGGCAATGTTCTGAGCAACCAGGTAGGCATCTGTATCGGCAGATTTGATCTCTTTNNACTTCCAGATCAATTTTCTTGCCGGATAATGCTTCAAGTTTTTGTCTAATAATTTTTACGTTTTCGCCTTTACGACCAATCAGAATACCTGGTTTGGCTGTGTGCAGGGTGACCTTAACTTTGCCGGGATAGCGTTCGATCTCAACGGATGAAACGCCGGCACGATCAGTTTCTTTCATCACCACTTCACGCAGCTTGATGTCCTGGTGAACTTGTTCGGTGTAATCTTTGCCTTCGGCGTACCAACGCCCTAGCCAGGGCTTGTTGATACCAAGACGAAAACCAATTGGATGTACTTTNNTACCTTTACTCGACTTCGCGTAATACGACGGTCACGTGAGAACTTCGTCTCAACTGAGGCTTGAATCGACCGCGTGCACCGAACTGGCGCCATTTCCGAGTGCGCGCTTCGTCTGCGAAGATCCGGTAAACGACGAGGTCATCACGGCTCACGCCAAAATTCTCTTCAGCATTGGACATGGCCGAATAAATCAATTTGCGAACCGGTTGTGCTGCCTTTTTAGGGGTCAGACTCAGGATGTTCAAGGCGTCGGTAACTTTCTTACCTCTCACCAGGTCAACAACCAGGCGGGTCTTTTGGGCAGATTCTCTGAAGTTAGAGAGTGTTGCAGTAATTTCCTGTGCCATCTCTCTCCTTACCTTGNNACATGACCACGGAACCATCGTGTTGGAGCAAATTCGCCCAGCCGATGACCAACCATGTTTTCAGTCACATAGATCGGTACATGGCGGCGTCCATTATGGACTGCGATGGTGTGTCCAACCATCTGGGGGAAAATCGNNCTGGCGCGACTCCAGGTGCGGATGACCTTCTTCTCGCCCTTGGCGTTCATCGCCTCAATGCGCTGGAGCAGTTTCGGGTCAATAAATGGCCCTTTTTTCAATGATCGCGACATTTCAAATTCCTTTTCTGTCTCTCATTCGCTATTTGCGCTTGGACTTGGAGCGCTGGCGAACAATCATGTCATTCGTACGCTTATTGCGTCTGGTCTTGTAACCAAGTGCTGGTTTGCCCCAGGGGGTCTTGGGACCGGGCATACCAATACCAGTACGTCCTTCGCCACCACCGTGTGGATGGTCTCTCGGAGACATTGCAGAACCACGCACTTCTGGACGGCGACCCATATGGCGCTTGCGACCAGCTTTGCCTAGTTTGATATTGCTGTGTTCCACGTTACCAACCTGACCAATCGAAGCGCTGCATTCCTGCAAAACCAGGCGAACTTCGCCGCTTGGCATGCGGACTTGAGCATATTTGCCTTCTTTAGCCAATAGTTGAGCTGAAGTGCCTGCAGAGCGCACCATTTGGGCACCCTTTCCAGGGTGCAATTCAATGGCATGAATGTTGGTGCCAACCGGGATGTTTGCCAAAGGCAGATTGTTCCCAGGGCGGATTTCCGCATGGGCACCAGACATCAGGGTATCGCCAACTTTGATTCCGATCGGTGCAATGATGTAGCGTTTCTCGCCATCAGCATAGAACAGCAACGCCAGGCGGGCAGTTCGGTTAGGATCATATTCGATCGCTTTGACTTTAGCTGGGATGTTCAACTTGTCGCGTTTGAAATCAACCAAACGAATCTGTCGGCGAGCACCACCACCACGATGGCGAACAGTCACACGACCCATCGAGTTACGACCAGAATGCTGCTTGCGAATCACAGTCAGGCTGCGTTCAGGTGTGGTCTTGGTGATCTCCTCGAACGTATAGCTGGTCTTATGGCGCTGACCAGGAGTCTTGGGCTTATATACTTTAACGGCCATTATTCCACTCCTTCAAACACGGGGATACGGTCACCCTCTTTAAGGGTAACGATCGCTTTCTTGAAACCGCTGTTGCGCACGACTAATCGACGGGTGCGGGAATTGCGGTGCGCCTTGGCGGGCAGATTAATGATATTGACGCGCACAACGTCGACGTCGAAAGCGGTTTCAACAGCAGTTTTCACCTGTTCACGGGTAACATCACTGTTGACTTCAAACACGTACTGGTTCAGCTTGCTGGCCAGGTAGTTTGATTTTTCGGTCACGACGGGGCGTCGCAGGATATCAAAAACGGAAATAGTCATTCTGCTACACCTTCCTATCCCAGATAACCCTTGATCACTTCAAGTGAAGCAAGCGGGATAATTACTTTTTCAAAACTGAGCAGATCGCGGATATTCAGGTAGTTTGCCTGTAGCAATTTGGCTTCAGCCAGGTTGCGACCGGATTTGATCAGATTTTCACTCTTTTCGCTCTTGTCAGGTACCAATACCAGGGCTCGTTTTTCGCCGGCGAGGGCTTTCAGAGCTTTCGCCAGGTCAGTGCTCTTGGCTTCTTTCATTTCAATGCTGTCAACCATGATCAATTTCTGATCATTGGCAACCACGGTCAGGGCAGAGCGCAGGGCTGCACGGCGCATTTTTTGCGGCATAGCCTGCGTGTAATCTCGCGGTTTCGGTGTGTGGATGCGACCACCACCGACGGACTGGGCGTTGATCATGCTGCCACGACGTGCGCGACCGGTACCCTTTTGTTTCCAGGGTTTTGCACCACCACCGCGGACTTCGCCACGGCGCTTGGTGTTGTGTGTACCCAGACGGGCATTCGCCATTTGGCGTTGGTAAGCCTGGTGCATCAGATCGACATTGACCTTGGCTGCGAAGATTTCTTCGGGCAGATCGATGCTGTCTGTTTTTTCACCTTTTAAGTTAAAAACGTCAATTTTCATTTTCACATTCTCCATTCACCACAAGCCTACTGCTTGCGAGCCGCCTTGATCATGACGGTGCCGCCCTTAGCGCCAGGAACAGAACCCTGGACACCAATCAGGTTGCGCTCGGAGTCAACCATTGCTACACGGATGTGGGAAGAGGTCACCCGGACATTGCCCATGCGTCCCGGACGTCTTTTACCTTTGTAAACACGACCTGGGGTCGTGCCGGAACCAGAGGAACCGGGTGAGCGCTGGCGGTCTGACTGACCATGGGTCGCAGTACCACCGGCAAAGCCATGACGTTTCATTACGCCGGCAAAGCCTTTACCTTTGGATGTGCCGATCACATCGACAAAATCGCCAACTTCAAAGACTGAAGCCTTGAGTTCGTCACCAGCAGTGATACCATCTAATTTGTTGGTGCGAAACTCACGCAGAGTGCGCACTGGAGGGAGGTCATTGGTCTTTAAATGACCAAGCTCAGCCTTGCTGAGTCGTTTGGGTTTCACCTCGTCAAAAGCCAGCTGCACGGCATTGTAACCGTCTTGCGCAGTTGTTTTGACCTGGGAAACAAAACATGGCCCAGCTTCGATT
>DOEX01000109.1:12034-20600 GCA_003532515.1 Anaerolineaceae bacterium
TGCGAGACTGTCAGCCTGGGCAAGCTGCATCATCTCCGCACAATTCAGTCAATGGTCCCTGTGAAGCGGTCTGCCCACGCGGGAGGCATTCTTAAATTGTCACACATAAATGCTACCATGAAGGTAGCCGTTCAAATATATCACACCCCCACCCAGAGTGCAAGGGGTTTTTTGATTTTCCTTTGATTATCTTGCCTTCGTAACAAGTGGAAGTTCAGATACTTCAGAGTTCAATGTGCGGTTGGTATTTTATCACGCTTTTTCGTTTACGATCTTTTCTTCTCAGGTTTGGATTTTGTCATCCTGAGCTTTTTTCCGTAGGACTCTTCGAGTGCGAAGGATCTATTTTTTGTATGTTGCTAAGATTCTTCTTTGCGCTGAGACTGATGATCCGCCTGACTCGCACCACTTTACCTGCCTCGGTTTTTGATCCGGGGTGACCAAGTGGGCGCAATTTGCTGCAAGAATATTTTCGGGGCAGGAGTATAAACCCGCCCCGAAAGGTAAACAAATCTACTTAGTTATCAACGGAAGCTGCGTGTTCCACGCCTGGGTGGTGAACCAGGTGTTGGAACAAGCATCCCAAACCCCAGACAAATATATATCGTTGGAGGCAATATTGCCTGAAACCATGGTTTCTGTACAGTTATCTTCTGAGATTTTGACGGCTGGAGTATAGAACCCGGCCACAAAATGGGTTGCGGTTACAAAGTTCGATTCTGCCCATGCCATCACAGGTATCACAAAAGGTGCGTCAACTCGGTTCTTAACGGTAGTCATCTCCAAATCAAATTTAAAAGTTGCTGAACCTTCGCTGGGTTCGAGAATCGTTGATGTATCATGAGCATCTGTGTAATAAACTTGGGGCGCACCAGTCGGAGCGGTATTGTCATCCCCAATGAAACTGAGAAAAAGAGTTTCGTCAATACCCTCAATTTCGACATCATCGACCACTGAGAATGTGTCCCAGCTGGTGGGAAGATCAACCCGTATGTCTGCCTTTGCGGTACAACCAACCGCAGTACAGGAATCAACCCAGATCTGATCCAAAGTCGCGGGTTGGAAGACACTTGCCAATGCAACACGCTGAGTTGTTCCGTCCTGATAAAATGATAACCTTACAGGGATGTCTTCATCTTGCAATGAACTTGTGGTGATTATCCAAATCTGGTCCATCTGTCCATCAGCCAATGTGCTGCGGTTGGAGCGGATTTCAAGGCGTTCACCAGCGGGAGGACCGCCAGTAGTCCAGTTATAGTGATAGCCAACATGCAGGAAACCGCTTTCATCGATGCCGAGATCGAGACTGTAGAAATCAACGGTCTCGAAATTTTCAATGAACCAGGCAACTCGACCGGTGACAGATCCACCAGCAATACGCTTGTACCATAGATCAGCGGTACGCCCTCCTATATCAGGTCGGTCATAAACAGCATAGGCAGTGCTTCCGTGGGCAGTGACCCAGACATTGCCTGCGGTTTGTTCCGTTCCGTCCAGTGGGTCGCAGTCCTTGTCATAGCCTCCAACAGGTGGAATGAGTGGTATTTGTTGGTAACAGGCGAATTTTTCTGTACCCCCTCGCTGTTCTACCCAGGTCACGAATGCCATCCCGTCATCTACCACGGCGATATCCGGATTGTATTGTTTCCAATTCGTTCCGGATCCACTCATAACCATAGTGATCTTCCCTAAAGGAAGCTCCTCCCCGTAACGGGTGCGATAATAGACAATACGGTCAGCCACGACACCTGCGATATGAGAGCGACCTGCCGCATCAACGGCAATAACGGCATTTTCTACCTGATCTCCATCGGTAATATGTATTTCCGCTGGAGGTGAGAAGGTTAGGGGAACACAAGCACTCAAGATTAGTGTTAAAAGCAACAATGACAACCAAAGACTTTTTTTTATTTTCATGATAGTTTTCCTCCTTGAGAATTAAACGAAAAATTGGCTTACTGATAGTTGCCCATTTAGGCTGACATTCTGATGTAATAGTTGGATAATCCCGGTCGGGATTGGGAAGGTTGTTGTACATAGTATAACAACTTTTGTTACTGTTTTCAATACATAATTATTTTTAATCGGATTTCAATAGCTTCTCATCGATGCCTTTCCGATTGCTCTGTCAATTTTCAGTGTACAATTTTGTGCATGGTCTATAAACCCAACCTGGTTATCGCTAACCTATACGCCCGTTTTGCCTCCCCCATCTGTGAAGTGGATTGCGGGCAGATTTGCCGGCAATTTAACCCCTCCGACAAGCCTTTTTGCTGCGACATTTGCGTGGCTGTGCCAGTTGCATTAAAGGAAGAGTGGACTTACCTAAAAGCCAACACCCAGCTGTGGCATCGGCTGCGTGGAGATGAATGCCCCCAAGACCCGATCGACCTTCCCAGGATGAAAGCGGAGACCCCAAATTACATGCACTTGATGGCGTGCAAGGGTCCAGCCTTTTGCGAACGTGATTTCCGCACGCTCAGTTGCCGGCAATTCCCCTTTTCTCCCTACATCACCGCCGATGATCGTTTGATCGGGCTGACCTACAATTGGGATTTTGAGGAGGTTTGTTGGGTGATCAGCAACCTGGATCGAGTTAGCGAGCAATATCGCAAAGAGTTTCTGGACATCTACGATAACCTCCTCTTTGAACATCCCAGCGAGTACAACAGCTATTACTGGCTTTCAGAGGACATGCGTGAGCGTTTCATCAAGATTGGTAGACAAATCCCGATTTTGCACCGCGATGGAGGGTATTATCTTCTGGACCCCCAGACTGACGAATGCACCTCCGTCGACCCTTTGAATTTACCAAGATTTGGCGCTTATAAACAGTCATAAACCTTCTACTTTGGAGAAGAATGGCCACGAAGAGGTAGATGAAGTGATCGTGCTTTCGTCCTCGCGAGCAAAATTTTGACGGGAGGCTCCAAAAATGGACACTTGCGGTGAACCATTGTGCTAGATCCTTACAGGACGCTTCACCCTTAGGATACCGTCACAATCGATTCTTTTCGTAGGCCGAGATTGAAAGCGCTCGATCCTACGGTTTTGTGAGTATGAGACGCTTTCAATCCGGCAAACCTTCAGAATCCCTGGAACGATCTCGGTATGAGAATCTTTTGCCGGATTGGATGGGGAATATGCTCACNNCTTCGCACTCGAAGAGTCCTGCGGAAAAAGGCTCAGGATGACAAACTTAAAACGAAAACGGTGAAGTTCACTTCACCGCTCAAACAGGAAAACAAAAATGCGAGTCCCTGTCGGGTACTCGTAATTTTGCTAAGTTGTAAAGATTCCTCTACTCTTGTTTCACAACAAAGCAGAGCAACCTGTGGAAATCAAACCTTAAATCTTGATCTCGATATCAACACCAGCGGGCAGGCTCAAGCGCATGAGCATGTCAATGGTCTTTGAATCGGGTTCCAGCACGTCAATCAAGCGATTATGAGTGCGGATCTCAAAATGTTCCTGTGAATCCTTATCAATGAAGGTGGAACGGCGAACGGTATATTTTTCAATCTTGGTTGGCAAAGGCACGGGTCCCACCACGCGGGCACCGGAGCGTTCAGCGGTTTCCACGATTCGTTTTGCAGATTGATCTAAGATACGATGATCATATGCTTTCAAACGGATTCTGATTTTTTGTTTAGCCATAGTTTTCCTGTTCTTTTTTCAATATTTCAACCAGCTCTCGCCGGGATGAGTATAAATTAAATCTCAGCCGTTGATCCGACCAAGGATTTTTTTCATATAAGCGTCAGAGACGCGGTCATAATGCTTAAATTCCATCGTGAAGACGCCTCTGCCCTGAGTGGCAGAACGAAGTTCTGTAGCGTATCCAAACATTTCTGAAAGTGGCACTTGTGCATGGATCACCTTGGCATTACCATAGCGGTCATCCATACCCAAGATATTGCCAACGCGGGCGTTGACCTGACCGATAATATCACCGGTATATTCTTCTGGAATGGTGATCTCAACCTGCATGATCGGCTCCAGGATCACTGGACCAGCCTTTTCGGCAGCTTCACGTACGCCGAAGATGGTTGCCATTCGGAACGCCATTTCACTGGAATCAACCTCGTGGTAGGTGCCATCGGTCAGCGTGAACTTGACATCGGTCATGGTGAAACCAGCCAAAGGACCGCTTTCACAGGCTTCAAAGAAACCTTTTTCAATCGCAGGGATGAATTCTTTGGGAATTGCTCCACCACGGATTTTATTCTCAAATTGGAGACCCTGCCCGCTCTCAAGCGGTTCCAGGTCAAAAATGACATGACCAAACTGACCATGCCCGCCAGTCTGTTTGCTATAACGATAATCCGCATTCATGACTGGCTTGGTAATTGCTTCGCGGTAAGCCACACGAGGTTTACCAACATTTGCTTTCACTTTGAATTCACGCAACAAACGAGTGACCAAAACATCAAGATGCAGCTCGCCCATACCCGAGATCACAGTCTGACCAGTAACGTCATCCTGCCTGACGCGGAACGTGGGATCTTCTTCGGATAATTTCACCAAAGATTCCGACATGCGGTCCTGATCAGCCTTGGTTTTGGGCTCAATGGCAATCGAAATGACAGGTTCAGGGAAATTGATCGTTTCCAATAGAACCGGATTGGTTGGGTCGGAGAGGGTATCTCCAGTAAAACTAAACTTCAAGCCCAAAATCGCACCAATGTCACCAGCTCTCAGCTCTTCGATGTCTTCACGCCGATCAGCATACATTCGTAATAGCCTGCCGATGCGTTCTTTTTTGTCTTTTGAGGAGTTCTGAACCGTTGAGTTTTGCTTGACAGTGCCGGAATAGACCCGCAGATAAGCCAGACGCCCCATGTAAGGGTCTGAAACAATCTTGAAAACCAGGGCAGACATGGGATCGCTGTCTTTAGAGTAACGAAGCACTTCGCTGCCATCGCGAACAAGAGTCGCAGTGACCGGAGGAATATCCAGCGGCGAAGGCAAGTAATCGATCACGGCATCCAAAACTAATTGCACGCCTTTATTTTTCAAGCTGCTGCCGCAAAACACTGGAGCTACCAGGTTCCCAATCACAGCCTTGCGCAACGCTTTCTTCAACTCTTCCAGGCTTATGTCTTCGCCTTCAAGGAATTTAACCGTCAGGTCTTCATCCATCTCGGCGATGCGTTCCACTAATACTTCCCGCAGACTGGCTGCTTTTTCTTTGAATTCTTCGGGGATCTCAACCACTTCAGGAGTGGAACCGGAACTATCAAGGTAAAAAACTGCGTTTTGTTCCAATAAGTTTATAACGCCTACGAATTCACTTTCGGAACCAATCGGTATCTGCATTTGCAGCGCGTTTGCGCCCAGGCGTTCTCTAATGCTTTCAATGGTGCGGTCATAAGATGCACCAACGCGATCCATCTTGTTGGCAAAACAAATTCGCGGAACGCCAAACTTGTCAGCCTGGCGCCAGACAGTCTCGCTCTGAGGTTCAACGCCTTGAACGGAATCAAAAACAACTACACCACCATCCAGTACGCGCAAAGAGCGCTGTACTTCGGCAGTAAAGTCGATGTGACCAGGAGTATCAATAATATTGACGAGATGATCTTTCCATTCCGCTGTTACAGCGGCGGAGACGATGGTGATGCCGCGTTCTCGTTCCTCGGGCATCCAGTCGGTGACAGTTGTGCCATCATCGACATTCCCGAGTCGGTATGTTTTGCCGGTATAAAACAAAATCCGCTCGGTGGTAGTTGTTTTACCAGCATCGATATGGGCGATAATGCCAATATTTCGATAACGCTCGAGCGGAAAGTCAGTCATAGTTGACCTTAATTGTTAAAGTTTCAGAATTACATGCGGAAGTGAGAAAACGCGCGGTTAGCCTCAGCCATCTTATGCGTTTCTTCACGTCGGCGGATTGAAGCTCCCTGATTTTCAGCAGCGTCCATCAACTCACCTGCAAGTTTCTCGGAGAATGACTTGCCAGAGCGTGCCCGGGAAGAATTGATGATCCAGCGCATTGCCAGAGTAATCCGGCGTTCTGGAGCAACTTCACTTGGCACCTGGTAGGTCGCACCACCAATACGGCGGGGGCGAACTTCCATCATTGGGCTGACATTCTTCAAGGCGGTTTCGAAAACCTCGATACCCTCTTTGCCAGTCTTCTCGCCGATCATATCGATCGCTTTGTAGACATGGCGGGTAACGGTGCTTTTCTTGCCATTTAGCATAATGCGGTTGATCATCATCTGCAGATGTACGCTGTTGAAACGAACATCAGGGGTGGTGATTCGCTTTTCGGGTTTCAATCTTCTTGACATAATTGCTCCTCAATTTCAGCCAGCGGCGGTTCCCCGCTAATAACTGGCTTTCATTCCAAATTATTTCTCAGCGCGTTTGGCGCCGTATTTGGAACGAGCGCGTTTGCGATCAGCTACACCAGTGCTGTCCAATGTTCCACGTACGATGTGATAACGCACACCAGGGAGATCTTTTACTCTTCCGCCGCGCACCAGTACAACACTGTGCTCCTGCAGTTGGTGACCTTCGCCAGGAATGTACGCTGTCACTTCGATACCGTTGGAAAGACGGACACGAGCAATTTTACGCAGAGCAGAATTCGGTTTCTTAGGGGTCATTGTACGTACAATGGTGCAAACGCCGCGCTTTTGGGGAGCGCCCTTCGGTTGGCGAGTCCGGCGTTGTTTTTCCGAATTCAACGTATATTGCAAGGCGGGTGACTTGCTTTTTTGACTTTTTGTCTTGCGACCTTTTCTAACCAGTTGGTTTATTGTTGGCACGTTCTTATCTCCGTACTACCTATTAACTATCAATTATTCATTAAACAAGGCCATCTAAAGAGCGGATGGCCCTATTAGCCAATTTTATGACAGGCACAAAGAAATCTTCCTGCCGGTCAGGAACGAGCAGTTATTTTATCACGCCTCTTATCATATCGTCAAGCGCAATATTAGCCATTTCGTATGCCTTTAAGCTTTTCAAAGACATCCGCACCCTGGTCCATTAAACCAGTTGGGACGCGTTGGCGATGCCCACGATCTTCGTCTTTGCCAAACTTGACCACTTCTCCATCGTCCATAATAGCTTCCACTGCCAGGCTCAGGGATTGGAGTTCCTTCACCAATACACGGAAGGCTGCCGGTATACCAGGGGCTTCGATCGGTTTTCTCTGAACGATCGATTCATAGGTGGCAGTTCTGCCGGCGACATCATCAGATTTCACCGTCAGCATCTCTTGCAGGGTGTAAGCCGCGCCGTAAGCTTCAAGCGCCCAAACTTCCATTTCACCAAATCGCTGACCACCAAATTGTGCCTTACCACCCAGCGGCTGCTGAGTCACCAGGCTATATGGACCAGTCGAGCGGGCATGCACCTTGTCTTCAACCAGGTGATGCAGTTTCAGCATGCTCATCACACCAATCGTCACAGGCTGATCATAAAAATCGCCAGTGCGTCCGTCGCGAACAAGCTGTTTACCAAGTGTTGGGATAGGCTTCCCAGTTTCCATCATTACCTCACGAGCTCTGGCTTCCATCTGAACACGATCCAGCTCGCTGTCAATCTCTATACCGTGCTTTTTCGCCCACAAGACAAGGCAAGCTTTCACGGCGTTGTCATCTCGTTCCTTGCGATCGATCACGGCCACGTTATCCTCTGGGAAAGACGTGATCGTAGCAGGGTCATAGCCTTCGCTTTCCAACCAAAGGTTTAAAGCTGCCCTGCGGGCGAGTGCTTCGTTTTCCTTGATCTCAAACAAGTCTACGTCTTTCCCAGCTAACTGATCTTCCAGGTAAAGCAATCTGACTTCATCGTCATCTCTGATCATTTCAGGGTCATATTCAATGCCCTGCAGCCATTCTGAACCCTTCTCAGCAGTTACACGCCAGGCTTCATCGATCATCCAGGCTCTCACCAGTTCTGCTTCAATTTCCGCTTCAGTCGCACCGTCAAATACGGGGGTCACAGCACGGAAACCAAGGCTACGGGCAGCCCAACCTAGCTCAGCCTCGAGTACCTGCCCAATGTTCATACGACCGGGGATACCCAGGGGGTTAAGGATAATGTCAATAGGAGTGCCATCTTCAAGATAAGGCATGTCTTCGACTGGTAGAACCATCGAAACACAGCCTTTGTTACCATGACGACCAGCCATTTTGTCACCAGCAGTGATCTTTCGGCGCTGCGCCACAGAGACGCGCACCATCTTATCAACGCCAGCGTTCAGGTCGCTGTTTTCTTCACGAGTGAAGACTTTAACATCCACCACGATCCCGCGCTCACCATGAGGCATGCGCAGAGAAGTGTCCTTGACGTCCCGGGATTTCTCACCAAAGATAGCGCGGAGTAGGCGCTCTTCAGGAGTTAGTTCTTTCTCACCTTTGGGGGTGATTTTGCCAACTAAAATCTCGTTCGGACCAACTTCCGCGCCAATGCGGATTATGCCAGTCTCGTCCAGATCTCGAATAGTGTCTTCGCCAACGTTGGGAATTTCACGGGTGATTTCTTCAGGACCTAATTTTGTATCACGAGCTTCCACTTCATATTTTTCAATATGAATGCTGGTATA
>DOEX01000039.1:0-7379 GCA_003532515.1 Anaerolineaceae bacterium
TTGCTTTGCCTTGATAAAAATGAAAACATAGTATAATATGGCGAAAGCGTTTAGACGGTTTCGACCTTCGAAGCGCATTTTATATTTATCCCTGTGGGGAACAATCGTTGATATATAAGGAATAAGAGATGCCAAGTTCATACCTGACACGTGAGGGTTATGAAAAATCCGAACAAGAATTAGTTTATTTACGCACCATAAAACGTAAAGAGGTTGCCAAGCGCCTGCAAGATGCCATGGAAGACGGCGAATTGATCGAAAACGCAGAATTTGAAGCTGCGAAAAACGAGCAATCTTTTGTCGAAGGTCGCATTAAAGACCTTGAAATCTTACTTGCCAACGCTCACATTATCGGTGAGGATGATAATCCCCAGGGTATCGTTAAGGTTGGTTCGAAAGTAACCATTATCGAGGAAGGCAATGAGCCTGAATGCTACATGATTGTCGGTCCTGCTGAGGCGAACCCCCTGGAAAAAAGGATTTCAAACGAATCCCCTATTGGTCACGCGCTGATCAATCATAAGGCTGGCGAAAAGATCAAGGTAGAAACGCCTGGTGGCGCTTTCGAAGTTGAGATCTTGAAGATCGAGTAAAAGATACCAACTGAATGCCCCACCTGACCAGGTGGGGCATTTTTATTGCAAAGGATAAACTATGCTGAAAGACGAATTTTCCGAATTAGAAGAACAGAGACTGAGCAAACTGGTAAAACTTCGCGAGCAGAGATTGGAACCCTATCCAACCCGATCGCATAAGAGCCACTGTAACGCAGATGCAATCGCAGCTTTTGAAAAAGCCGAAGCAGATGAGTCGACAGAAACGGTGGAAGTAGTACTGGCTGGCCGCCTGCGCGCCATCCGAAATATGGGCAAGTTAAGTTTTGCCCACATTGAAGATGTGAGCGGCAAGGTGCAACTTCTCTTTCGGGTAAACGAGCTCGGTGAGGAAAAGCTGGATGAATTTGTTCGGTTTTATGACTTGGGCGACTTCATTGAAGCCAGTGGAAGCATGTTTCGGACCCGCCGGGGCGAAGTGACCTTGCAAGTGGCAGATTTTCGCATGCTCGCCAAGGCACTGCTGCAGTTGCCAGCTGATAAAGACGAGGTAGTGGACGGGGAAGTTGTCCGGCATGCACAATTGAGCGACCCCGAGACGCGCTATCGCCAGCGCTACGTCGACCTGGCAGTTAACCCAGAAGTAAGAGAAAATTTTAAAATCCGTGCTAAGATTATCAAGGCATTACGCGAATTTTTAGATGAGAGAGGCTTTTTAGAGGTCGAGACACCGATCTTACAGCCAATCTACGGCGGTGCGGCTGCCAAGCCTTTTACCACCTATCACAACCAGTTACATCAGCAGCTCTACCTGCGCATCAGCTTTGAGTTATATCTGAAACGCCTGTTGGTAGGCGGGTTGGACCGGGTTTATGAAATTGGGCGAGACTTCAGAAACGAAGGCATATCCTTCAAGCACAACACAGAATTTACGCAGTTGGAATTTTATATGGCGTATGCCGATTACATGAAAATCATGGAGATGACCGAGCAGATGGTGGCGCAGGTTGCTCAAAAAGTGTTGGGCACGATGAAGATCCAGTATGACGGGCATGAAATTGACCTGACCCCACCCTGGAACCGGCTCCAGATCCGCCAGGGGTTGATCGACCAGGCTGGGATTGATATCCAGCAATATCCGGACGCTGATTCGTTGGCAGCTGTGATGAAAGATAAGAAAATCGACTTCAAACCGGGCATTTCGAGAGGCAAACTTATCAACACCCTGCTTGAAACTTACCTTGAGCCGATCATGATCCAGCCTACCTTCCTGTATGACTACCCGCGTGATATCTCACCTCTGGCAAAAGCCAAGCTGGAAGACCCAACCACAGTGGAACGCTTTGAGGGTTATATTGGTGGGATGGAATTGTGCAATGCCTTCACTGAACTGAATGACCCCCTGGACCAGGAACAACGTTTTTTGGATATGGGGCATACCTACAGCGAGGATGAAGAGGAACGCAACCCCATGGATGAGGATTACCTGCGCGCGATGGCGTATGGCATGCCGCCAAATGGCGGACTTGGGCTGGGGATTGACCGGTTTGTAATGCTTTTGACCGGGCAACACACCTTGCGGGAAATTATTTTATTCCCCCCTTTACGTGATGCAGACCAGGACAACAAAAAAGATTGATTATTTAAGCGATAAAATTGAGATCAGGAGAGCCTGGATTTTTCTGGCTCAGGACTTGCAACAGCTATGATTATGGAAGAGTCACTTCTGATCGAAAAAGCTGCCGACGGTGATTTGGATGCTTTTAACCAATTGGTTCTGACATACCAGGAGCTTGCTTTTAACCTTGCTTACCGCATCATGGCAGATGAAGCTGCCGCAGCTGATGCTACCCAGGATGCAGTTATCTCCATGTATCGAAAATTGAATAGTTACCGCGGAGGGTCGTTCAAAGCCTGGTTTTTGCGGATTGTCACAAATGCCTGTTATGACGAACTACGCAAACAGAAACGCCGCCCGACGGTCACCCTTGAGCCCGAAACCGAAGAAGGTGATCCAATTGATTCACCGGAATGGATTGCCGACAAGTCACCAGGGCTGGAAGAAACAATGATGAATGCCCAACTCGAGAAAGCAATCCAGGATTGCCTTAACAGACTTAATGAAAAACATCGGGTTGTCATGGTAATGGTGGATGTTTCCGGGGAAGATTACGAAACCGTAGCTGAGGTTATTCAAAGTCCGGTGGGAACAGTGAAGAGCCGGCTAAGCCGGGCGCGTTTAAAGATGCAGGAATGCTTGCAATCGACAAGGGAACTTTTGCCTGATCAATTTCGTCTACATAGCGAGGAAGATGATGATTAGGCAAGAAAATGTTACATCCAGGGACCTGGAATTATTGAACGTTGCACTCGACCATGCGCTGACACCCCAGGAGCAGGTTGAATTCAATAAACGTTTAAGCGAATGTCCCTATTTGACAACCCTCTATCAACAACAAAGACAGCTGAAGAATTCGATGAGGCAGTTGCCATGTTACCAAGTACCACATAACTTTACACTGACCCGCGCTGAAGCTCGCAAAGCCAAACGAGCCGGCTTTTTGCAGCCCATGTTTGGCTGGGGGAGCCTGGTTTCAGCGTTGTTGGTTGCTGTGATCTTCGGCAGTGAATTGATCTTCCGTAGTGTGTCTCTAACTGCGCCGATGGGTTCAGACAACTCCCAGGTGAGTATTCTTCAAGAAGATGCCCCAATGGCTCCCATCCCGGAAGAAGCAGCAAGCTTGATAGCCCTGGCATCCGAACCGGTTTACCTCCTGAATTGGGGTTATGGAGCGACTGGGCTGGGTGGTATCGGTGGAAAGGGCGGCGGAGGTGGCGGAGTTGCTGATAGCAGTGGATTTAGCATTAACATCTCGATCAGCCCGGTAGTTGCTTATACTGAAGAGATGGCTTTGGAAGGAGCCGGCGCTGGAGAGATAATTGAAGAGACTCCCATGGAAATTCCGATGAGCGCTTATCCGGAAGAAGCAGTACCTGAACAAGAGGCTCTGCCGGAAGAAACGACGATGGCGACCCCGGTGAAATTGGAACGGGAAGCCCCGATGATTTACGGCATTGACCCGGATAAGGTCGGCACGATTTTGAAAATGACACCCGATTCAAGCGTCCCTCAACCCATTGAACCATCGGAAGAACACGCTCGAATAGCGGAGGAAAATCAAACCGGATCGATGATATCGACCCAGGTTCGAATCGCTCTGCTCGCTGCCGCATTAGTGTTTGGGTTGATCTGGTTGTTCTTGAAATTCAGACGGTAACCCACTGATTAATTAAAAACGATCGACAGTTAAGTTAAAATAATGACAACCCCAGGTTTATACCTGGGGTTGTTTTTGTTATCGTTGTCTGGTTACCTACTTGCGCTTGGTAACATTTGCTTTCTTAAGAAGCGTGGACAAAGCAAGACCTAAACTTAAAGTTACCATTCCTGTAATCACGAAACCAGGACCTAATAGATTGTTATTGTCCCGACCCGTATTTGGAACTGAGAAAGTTGCCGAAGCTATGGGATCAGTGGGCGTCACGGATTCGGTGGGATCTGGAGTGATTGTGGGCGTTTCTGTTGGTGTGTTTGTGGGCGAGACAGGTGTATTGGTAGGTGTGTTGGTCGGCGTGTTTGTGGGCGACTTAGGTGTGATGATTGGGGTCTCTGTCGGTGTGTTTGTGGGCGAAACTGGCGTGTTGGTAGGTGTGTTCGTCGGGGTGTTTGTGGGAGGTACAGGCGTGTTGGTGGGTGTGTTCGTCGGGGTGTTAGTGGGAGGTACGGGCGTGTTGGTGGGTGTGTTGGTTGGGGTGTTAGTCGGTGTGGTCGTGGGCTGTTGCTGGCAGCCATATTGACCAGCATAATCCCCGGGATTGTGAAGCGTGACCAACGTGCTGTTGACCCAAACCGAGGCATTGGTTATGTTGTAATACCCAGGTGCCACATTATCAGTAAAGTGGACAACATTGCCAGCGCGTGGGCCAGGCGGGATAGTTCCGTAAGTGTAAGTGAGGTCGGAGATCGTATCTCCTTCACTGGTATTCAACAGGACAAAATGAATTTCTACATAGGTTCCCTTACACTCGATATGTGAGAGGTTCAGTTGGTAATGTTGATCTGCGTTTACAGGCTGGACCACTTGGCTAAGCATAAAAAGCAAAACAAATGCGATTAAAGTTTTGGAAATAGTTTTCATAGTTTAACCTTTCTAAAAAAGCACAAAGAGAACGAAATTTTACTATCCCTCGCATTGAAGTTTATACTAATTGTATAAGGTATGTGTAGGTGACTCAATGGGATTTGCAATCAAAAACGAACAGATTTGGCTGCTGATGTCAGACTGTCCAATATAGTCAAGAAAGCTCGTTGAGACCGGCGAGTGATGGAAAATGGAAAAAAGTTACCTGGTGGTGAAAGGACCCAAAAGAGTGATTTTACCTATGACCACGAAACGCTGCCCCTGCCAATCGTTGGTACAGGTGTAAAGCGTAACCAGGCGATCTCTGGGTGATAGTTCTATTTCGGTCTCGAGTACAGAGTTTTCTTCAATTTTTTGGATCAGGCTGCGAAATTCCATGTCAGATTGGAAGTCGATATCCAGGTAAGTGATATCGGTTTCAGATACGACAATGCCTGCGGCAATATCCACGCGATAGACTTGTTCGGGTGTATACAAGTAATAATAGGGGTTCTTTTCATATAACTGCTGGGTCTTATACCAAACCAGGTTGCTGAACATCAGTCCGTTGTCGAAGTTATGCCCATAGATGATCGTGTTGCGGTCGCTAAAGTTGGTTTTGTTGCGAAAGTCAAAAAAGATCGACCCCATGGCTTTGTAGGATAAGTCAATATCGTGGGTGAGGTAATACTCGTTGTCTGGTGACTTCAGAATGGGGTGATCAACGCGGATGGCTTCATTATGGATCCAGGCTTGAACATCCTGGTTCAGGCTCTGCCAGGCTGGGAAGTCGACATCGACAAATGAGAGAGCCCGCTGGAGCTCCTCGGCGTGCGGATTAGGCGTGGGAGTTGGAACTGAAGTGGCGGTAGGCGGCAACAGTTTGTGGGCAGACAGATTGGACTGGCTGGTTGGTGCAGGGCTGGGAGTGGCGCTTGGTTGGGCGGTGGCGGTCAAGTAATAATTCGCCATAAAAGCATCGATCTTATCCGCCTGCTCGGTCATCTCTTGCAAGGGACGATTTTCTCCTTGAACATATTCCAACCCAAAACTTACCGTCAACACGGCTGAGAGCAAAAATAGCACGCTCAAAATCACAATCAGCACCTTTTGTTTTAGTTCCATTTGAGAAGAATAGTAGCCTTTTTGATATGGCAATGTCAAGCCGAAACAAAAGAAAGTTTATACAAAAAGAAGCAGACAACGTTGTCTGCTTCTTTTCTCGAAGATTTGATTCTGTAAAGAATTGATTCTTTTACTATAGTCCAACAGCCTGCCGTAAAGCGTCAGCTCTGCCGGTTTTCTCCCAGGTCAGGTCGAGGTCGTCACGACCGAAGTGACCATAGCTGGCAAGTTGACGATAAAACGGGCGGAGCAAGTCAAGATCGCGGATGATGGCGCGCGGGCGCAGATCGAATACCTGGCTGATTGCGTCGGCAATTTTATCGTCATCAACTGTTCCGGTTCCGAAAGTTTCCACATTGATGCTCAAGGGCTCAGGAACGCCGATGGCATACGAGAGCTGAACTTCGCAGCGCGAAGCCAAACCAGCCGCAACCACGTTTTTGGCAACCCAGCGGGCAGCGTAGGCAGCAGAACGATCGACCTTGGTCGGGTCTTTTCCGCTGAAAGCGCCACCGCCATGACGGCCCATGCCGCCGTAGGTATCCACGATGATCTTGCGTCCGGTCAGACCGGCATCGCCCATGGGTCCGCCGATAACGAAGCGACCAGTGGGGTTGACATAAATCTTAGTGTCTTCATCGATCAGTTCGGTTGGGATGGTGGGTTTGATGACGTGTTCGATCACATCGGCTCGGATGCGTTCATTGCTCAACTCGACATCCTCGAATTTGTCAGCATGCTGGCTGGAAATAACGATGGTGTGAATACGAACAGGTTTGCCGTAGTGGTATTCTACCGTCACCTGGCTTTTGCCGTCGGGGTACATCCAGCCGAGAGTTCCATTTTTGCGCACTTCTGCCATTCGGCGGGTAAGTTTATGCGCGTAGTAAATGGGCATTGGCATGAGGGTTTCGGTTTCGTCACAAGCGTAACCAAACATCAAGCCCTGGTCACCGGCACCACCAGCAGCAATGTACTCTTCCGTGTAGGAAAAGTCCTGGGTGCCGCCGTTTCGATCGACACCCCGGGCGATATCGGGGGATTGGTTGGCAAGTGCCACCAGAACGCCGCAGGTAGTGCCATCGAAGCCTTTTTTACCGCGATCATAACCAATGTCATTAACAACTTCGCGCACAAGCGCGTCGATATCAACGTAAGTTTTGGTGGTGACTTCGCCATAGGTGAGCACGAAGCCAGTCTTGATGGCGGTTTCGCAAGCCACACGGCTGGATCGATCTTCTTTGATCATGGCATCCAGGATGGCGTCGCTGATCTGGTCACAAATCTTATCGGGATGACCTTCGGTCACCGATTCAGATGTGAACAGATATTTGGGTGATTTCATAAATGTTGTTGTCAAATTAACCTCCTCAGGTTATATAAAAAATGCCCCTGCAAGTGAGGGGCATTCCGCGGGGTATGCTTTAGCCTCTCATCTTCCAGATCTGTCTGCCGGAGTTGGCACCATACACTAGGTTGGTTGCCGAGGTTTCGTAGGGCCGGTCCCTCCACCTCTCTG
>DOEX01000039.1:7516-9227 GCA_003532515.1 Anaerolineaceae bacterium
GGGACTGGAGGGGGTAAGGTCAATTACTCGGTCTGCTTACAGATTATCCTTCCATTGTCACCAGGGTGCCGACGGGTTCGCCGTGAATGGCAGCCAGGAGGGCTCTGGGGTCCCATAGGTTGAGCACCAGGATTGGCATGTCGTTATCCATGCACAGTGAGATAGCTGTGCTGTCCATCACATTGAGGCGCTGACTGATGGCCTCGATGTGGGTGAGATGATCAAAGCGGATCGCATCCGGGTAGATTTTTGGGTCGCGATCGTACACGCCATCGACCTTGGTGGCCTTGATGACCACATCTGCGCCGATTTCGGTGGCTCGTAAGGCGGCAGCAGTGTCAGTAGAAAAATAGGGGTTACCTGTCCCTCCACCAAAGATGACCACTCGCCCTTTTTCGAGGTGGCGGATGGCGCGGCGGCGGATATATGGCTCGGCAACAGTGCGCATTTCGATTGCGGACATGACGCGGGTGATCACATCGATTTTCTCAAGGGCATCCATCAACGCCAGGGCGTTGATCATGGTCGCAAGCATGCCCATATAATCTGCCGTGGCACGATCCATCCCTGTGTTTTCGCCAGTGGCACCGCGCCAGATGTTACCAGCTCCGATAACAATAGCCACGTCCACACCTGTGTCGTGTACGTTTTTCACTAACTGGGCAATGTGACTGGCTTGGGCAGGGGCGATGCCAAAACCTCCTGGTTCAGCCAGGGCTTCGCCGGATAGTTTCAGCAAAATTCGGTTATATTTTTTGGCTTGATTTTCTTCGCTCATAGATCCTCCGATTTTTCTGTTAAGTTGCAAAAAGAGAGCCAACTTTTGGTTGGCTCTGGAATGTTTAGGCTGCTTCTTCTTCGGTAGGAACTGGGGTGGTTTCACCCAAAGCCCAGCGCACAAAGCGACGGATTACGATGCGCTCACCCAGGGCAGCGACCTTGTCGTTGATCATATCTGCAATGGTTTTGCTTTCATCGCGGATATATTTTTGGTTGAGCAGGACGTTTTCGTCCATGAATTTCTTCATAAATCCATCGACAATCTTTGGGATGATCGCTTCGGGTTTACCTTCTTCGCGAACGCGGGCTGTGATGATGGCTTTTTCTTCTTCAATTACTTCGGCAGGGACATCCGCTTCGGAAATGTACTTTGGGGAAGCCGCAGCAATTTGCAGAGCAATCTCATGGGCAAGTTCTTTGAAGGTTTCAGATTTGGCAACAAAATCGGTCTCGGAATTGACTTCAACCAACACTACCAGGCGACCTTCAGCGTGAATGTAGACTTCCAAACGACCTTCAGAGGCTTCGCGGTTGGCGCGTTTTTCTGCTTTTTTGAGACCTTTTTCACGAAGTTCTTCAACGGCTCCATCCATATCGCCATTAGAGGAACGCAGGGCAGCACGGCAGTCCATGATGCCACAACCGGTCTTTTCGCGTAGTTCTTTGATCATTTCAATGGTGATTTCCATAATTTGTCCTTTCGGGCTTTTCCTGTTTATTCCTTGTCTTCTGTGTCAGACTCGGTGCTTTCGACTACTTCATCTTCAGGGCGTTTTTCGAAAACGATCTTGGCGCGGGTGCTTTCACCCAAGAGATCTTCATCGTTCAATTCTTCTTCGTCCTCAATCTTGCGGGAGATCATAGAGCGTGTGGGCATGATTTCTTCTTCAATTTCATCGTCCTTGCGCATCATCTTGCCTTCAATGACAGC
>DOEX01000038.1:0-4935 GCA_003532515.1 Anaerolineaceae bacterium
CGCCCATCATCAGGTTGTCGTAAAAGAACTCGCCCGGCTTCTCGCGGTTGGCACCGATGCCGCCCACTTTGGCTGCCAGGTGGATGATCACATCCGGTTTGGCATCGCTGAGCATGCGCAATATGTCGGCTTCTTTTACCAGGTCGTATTCCGGGTAAGTGGGCACGAAAATATCTGTCGCGCCGTGTGCTTTTAGCTTTTTTATCAGGTGGGTGCCCAAAAAGCCGGCACCGCCTGTAACGCAGACACGTTGAGAGGAAAGGTTCAATTCCTTATCCATGATCACCTCGGTTGATATCTTCAGAAAGGTCTGCGGAGTATTGCGCAGCCTCTGGTAATTTTAGTGCAAGTTTAATACCTTCGATATGAATTGTGGGTGCCTGTGCATCGTTCGTCACCGTCACACCCTGCTCCAGGCAGGTCAGGCGCACCACTTCGGCAACCTCGTCCTCCCCCAGCACATTCACACTGTTGTAGCCGGCGCTTTCCAACTGTTCCAGGCATAGGTTGGTGCGCTCGCGTACCTGGCGGTAAAGATCGAAGGAGTTTTTGATGTAATCGACCGTCAGTGCGGCGCGCAGGGCAATGCCTTCGGGCGTGATGATATAGCGCAGCTTTTTACGCTGGGCACGTTTGACCTTCACGTAACCTTTCGCGATCATGCGCTTCAGGTGCCAGTTGATGGTGCCCACCGCCACGCCCAGTTCATCTGCCAGGGTCAGCTGGCTGATATCCGGGTTGGCTTCGATGTGCGTCAGCATCTCGAGAGCGTGCGTAGATTCTTCGTTCGTCAGCTCGTTTTCCATATAATTCAGTTTTTGAATTATAAGCAGATTGGCGCGGATGTCAAATGCCCTCCTTGTTCGCGAAGGTCTCCCGACCGAGCAAAGAACGCATTACCACCCCCTCTTTACTGCCTGCGTCCCGCCGAAGATGAAAGCCTAAATGAAGTGCCGTAGGGGCGACGCATGCGTCGCCCATTACCACCCCCTCTTTAGAGGGGGACGGCGAAGCCGGGGGGTGAGGTGAGAGGTGGACCGCGACTAAACCGAGTGGGCTCAACCCACATCGGTCTGTGATGAACGCATTGGCTCTCGTTCTCGCCGGTCTTGCGAAGCACCCCGCCGCTAGAGTGGCGTGGGCAGACCGAGCGAATAAAGGTGAGACCAATCGGTCAAAGACCTTTCATGGCGCTTACAGCAGGCTTCGCACTCAGGAGACCATGAAAGAACAGAGAGGGTGCGCGCAGCGGGGGTGAGGTGAATCTCCTGTACGCAAAGGTCTTGCGAAGCACCCCGCTGCTAGAGCAACCTGGGCAGACGGAGCAAAGAGTGCATTATCACCCCCTCTTTACTGCTTACGTCCCGCCACAGGTGGGAGAGGGGGATGGCGAAGCCAGGGGGTGAGGTGAATCTCCTGTTCGCGAAAGACCTGCAAAGTACACCTCGTATGGATAACCTCCTGTAAGCCAGGTTTCGCGCGCAGGAAACCATAAAAGTACAGAGTTTTTTGCCGTTTTTTCAATTTTTTCCTAATCTTGCTTCCCTGCCGTGATAAGATAAAAGCACCATGAACGATAAGGAAAGAGCCGCCATCATTCGCAGGTATCTGGCTGAGATTACCGCCAAGTTTAAAACAAATCAAGCCTTGGAACACGCCTATCGACCAGCCTTCGAAAGGCTTATGGAAAGTTTCCCGGATACGCGTGCCATCAACGACCCAAAACGCTCCGAGCATGGCGCACCGGATTTTGTCTTCCAAAAAATTTCAAGCCCCCGAATCATCCAGGGTTATGCTGAAGCTAAAGACCTTGATGTCGATCTGAACAAGGTCGAAAAGACCAACCAGATGGATCGTTATCGTGGCTATTCGAACCTCATCCTGACCAATTACCTTGAATTTCGTTTCTTCCTCAATGGTGAAAAGTACCGAACTATCAGCCTTGGCAAGTTAAAAGATGGCAAACTGCACACCACACCAGAAGAGGGCGACAACCTTGTGCGTGAGTTGGAAGCTTTCCTCGCCCAAACCCCTGAATCCATCAACAGTGGTTTGCGGCTTGCCCAGATCATGGGCGGGCGTGCCCGCCGTTTGCGTGACAACATCATCGAATACCTGAAAAACGACAGTGATAAAAACCGTGAACTTCTGCGAATCTACGAGATGATGAAAGAACTTCTTGTACACGATCTGGAACTGGAAAAGTTCGCGGATATGTATGCCCAGACATTGGTGTATGGTTTGTTCGTCGCTCGTTACAACGACTCCACCGCAGAAAACTTTACCCGTAATGAAGCACGCGACCTGGTGCCCAAATCCAACCCCTTTCTGCTGCAATTCTTTGATCACATTGTTGGGCCCAATTTCGATAACCGCCTGGCCTATATTGTCGATGAACTATGCGAAATCTTCAGCGTCAGCAACGTGCAGGAAATTGTCCATAAACACCTGCGTATTCAGGACGAAAGCATCGATGAAAAAGACCCTATCATCCATTTTTATGAAGATTTCCTGCAGGCATACGATCCCCAGGAACGCAAGCGCATGGGTGCTTACTACACGCCTGTTCCAGTAGTCAGGTACATCATCCGCCAGGTTGACCGAATCTTGAAAGAAGACTTTGGCATCGCAAATGGTATCGCCAGCGACGAGATGACCACACAAACCGTCACCGTTCAACCCTACCGCCGACAAGGAGAGCGAAAAGACCGTATCACAGAGGAAATCTCAGTGCCCAGGGTGCAGATCCTGGACCCGGCTGTGGGCACCGCCACCTTCCTCAACGAAACCATCAAGTATATCTACCAGGGCTTCAAAGGACAGGAAGGTCGCTGGGAGTCTTACGTCAATCAAAACCTGCTCAAACGACTTTATGGCTTTGAGTTGATGATGGCGCCTTACACCATTGCCCACATGAAACTGGGTATGACCTTGAAGGAGACTGGTGTTGAGGAATTGCAGGAACGACTTGGAGTTTACCTGACAAATACCCTCGAGAATATCGTGCCGGTTCAGATGGGATTGTTTAACATCGGCCTGTCCTATGCAATCAGCGAAGAAAGCCGTCTTGCTGCCCAGGTGAAAAGAGAACGTCCTGTCATGGTGGTCATGGGCAATCCGCCTTACTCAATTAGCAGCACCAATAAAAGTCAATGGATACTTGATCTTATCGCCGATTACAAAGTTGGTCTAAATGAACGAAAAATTAATCTTGACGATGATTACATCAAGTTCATTCGCTTTGCGGAACACATGATTGAAAAAAATGGCAGTGGTATTGTGGCCATGATCACCAACAGTAGCTACCTTGATGGCATAACCCACCGTCAGATGCGTAAGCACCTCCTAAAAACTTTTGACAATGTCTATATACTTGATTTGCATGGGAACTCTATGAAGAGAGAAGCTGCTCCGGATGGTTCTAGAGATGAAAATATCTTTGGAATCATGCAGGGAGTTTCAATTGTGATAATGGTCAAGATTGGAGGACCTTTAGAAACACAAGGGAAAGTGTTGCATACTGAATTATGGGGTGCACGTGAACGAAAATTTTCAAAATTAAATGAGGGATTGTTGGATTTCGACGAACTCATAATCCAATCCCCCTTCTTCTTTTTTACGCCGATGGATAGAAGTGGCCAGATCGATTATGAGAAGTACATCTCGCTTAACGAACTTTTCTATGTGAAATCCAGTGGCTTTCGATCAGGCCAAGATAGTGCCCAAGTTAGATTTTCAAATACTGAGGTCGTGCAGGTTGTACATGACTTGATTAACCTGACAGAGCGCGAATACCGGAATAAATATGATTTGCAGGATGGAAGGAATCATAATTATGCAGGGATGAAAATTGACGTTGGGAATAGGATTGAAGAAGAACGGCTCATTGAAACCCTTTATCGTCCATTTGACCTCCGGTGGACATATTATTCAACCAAATCGTCTGGTTTCGTGGCCTGGCCACGAAACCAGACGATGAAAAATTTTTTAAATCACGATAATATCGGTCTTATTTACAAACGTGGTTTTATCGAGGAAAGGTCTGCTCCGGTTGGGATAACGAACGTCGTTTCCCATGAAAGAACTTGGTCACGTCCTGGAATGCAAGGGGCCGATACTGTCGCTCCTCTTTACCTATATCACGATGATGGCACGCAAACTGTAAATTTTGTTCCTTCAGTATTATCGATTTTGACTGAAAACATCGTAACTGAACCCACCCCTGATGAAATTCTTGATTATATTTATGCAATACTCCACAGTCCTTTGTATTGTGAAAAATACTTGGAATTCCTGAAAATTGATTTTCCTCGTATACCCATCCCCACTCAGAATGAATTTGATCGCCTGGTGCCGCTCGGCACGCAATTACGCGAGCTGCACCTGATGAAATCGCCAATCATCGATGAATATGAAACCACTTTCCCGGTTGCGGGTGATTGCATGGTAGAAACCATTAAGTATGATGGAAATAGGGTCTGGATCAACAGGTCCCAATACTTTGGTAATGTGCCGGAACTTGCCTGGAATTTTTATATCGGCGGTTACCAGCCTGCCCAAATGTGGCTCAAAGACCGCAAAGGTCGCCAACTAAGCGACCACGACCTGGTCCACTACCAGCGCATCATCAAAATCCTGCTCGAAACCGATCGGTTGATGAAGATAATTGGTTAGACATAGCCAACCCTGATAGGATAAGGTTTTATTGAAGGATGCTTAAGATCTTCTAGTCCTTGGTTCTATGCAAAGCTCTTGACCTTAAAAGACATTTAACTGACAAGGTCTCCAAATTGCCGCTCGGTCTGTCCATTGTCGTCTTCCGAATGGGGGTATTTTGCAATACCTTCGCGAGGTGACAAAAATGTAGGCTGGCTTCATATCAAAAACCAGCCTAGTCTAATCCTTAGCTAAATCACTTGTCATCTTTGTGTTTGG